>CBDVDB010000322.1:0-2718 GCA_965372625.1 uncultured Nitrospinaceae bacterium | reverse complement strand
GACCCCAAGGTGCGTCTGGATTATTTCCGCAGGTTCAAGGACCTGATCCAGCAGGAGCACGATAAGATAAAAAGCTGGCACCGGGCCGGGGCCGGTGGACGGGAAGTCATTCAGGCGATGACCGGGCTCATCGATGAGGTCGTCCGGCACGTGGTCACCACTCTTGCGGAATTGGACGAGTATCACAATAAAAAGCTTCCGGATAAATTCGCTCTGGTGGCGGTGGGCGGATACGGCCGGGGGGAGCTCAACCCCGGTTCGGATATCGACCTGTTGTTCCTCCTCCAGAAACAAATGGATAAATCCCTGGATCGATTCATTCAGGACATTACTTCCGTGTTGTGGGGCATCGGGCTGGAAATCGGGCAAAGTTGCCGGACCGTCAAGGAGTGCCAACTGCTGGCGCAGGACGATCCCACCATCCGCACCTCCATGATCGAAACCCGATTCCTGACGGGCACCTATGCGCTGTACCAGAAACTTTGGGACTCGGTCCGTAAGAACGTGCTCAGGAAAAAAGCCAGGGAGTTTCTCAATGAAAACCTGAAAACTATTTTTGAGTCTTCGGAAACCCGCGAGGGAGTGACCAGCCATCCGGAACCGGACATCAAAAACGGGCCGGGAGGTTTGCGGGATTACCATGCGGCTCTATGGGCGGTGGCGGTGTCCTTCGACGGGGTCTCTCTGCAGGAGATTCAACGGGCCGATGTGGTCACCCCTCAGGAGTTGGATCAGCTGGAGCAATCGGTGGATTTTTTGCTCAAGGTGCGCAACGAGATGCATTATCAGAAAGGGAAAAAACTGGATGTTCTGGAGATGGGGATTCAAACGGAACTGGCCGCGCAACTGGGTTACCGCGCGCCGGACGGGGGCGGCGACGCCAAAGCCTTCATGAGCGATTATTTCATGCATGCCACCCGCATCCGGCACATCACCGAGGATATTTTCAACCGGTGCCTGGAAGCCAAACCCACTCTTCAGGATTTCCTCACCCAACTGCAAAAGAAAAATCTTGATAACGGATTCGTTATCAAGAAAACCAAACTCGCCATGCAGAAATTTGACGAGCGCCTGTTTCAAGACGACCCGTCATTATTCCTGAAAGTGTTTCAGCTGTGCCAGGAATACGGCTTGCAACCGGACTCACGACTGAAGCGTCTCATTCGCCAGAATACGGATCGGGTGGATTCCCGTTTCATCTCGAATTCCAAGGTCGGAAAATTTCTGTTGGGTATCCTGGAGCACCCTCACTCGGAAAAGGTGTTGCGCCTCATGCATGAAGCCGGCCTGCTGGCCCGGTTGATTCCCGAGTTCGGCCGGTCGCAGTACCGCATCAGCTATGACTTCTATCACCGGTACACCGCGGACGAGCATGCCCTGCGCATGATTCATTTTCTGGAAAACCTGCCGGAGTTGCCGGACGAGGGCCTGAAAAAATTCCAGGAACTGTACGAGGAAACGAAGGACCGGGGGGTCCTCAAACTGGCGTGCCTGCTTCATTCACTGGGAACGGAGGAGTCCTCGTCCTCGAAAACCCGCGAAGCGCTGCACCGGGTGTTCGAACATTTAACGCTGACTCCGCAGCAATGCGACCTCCTGATCTTTCTGATCAGCCATATGCACACATTAAATGAAATAGCGTTTCATGAGGATATTCATGATCCGGTGATCATCCGCAATCTCAGCCGATTGTCCGAAACGCCGCATAAGCTGGACCTGTTGATGTTGATGAGTTATGCAGAATTGAACGCCGTGGCTCCCGGCACTTGGACTTCCTGGAAAAAACTGCTGCTGACCGAGGTCTATCACCGCACTCACAATTTTATGGCGCACCCGGAATCTCTGGAACTAAAACCCCAGACCACGCGCCAGGCGGTTTATGCCAAACTGGCCCGGCAACTGCCTAAAGACGTCGTCGACCAGCACCTGGCGGCCATGCCGGAAGATTATCTACTGACCGCCGACTCCCAGGATATCGTGGAGCACATCCGCCTGGTGCAGAAAAAAGGGGACCAGCCGTTTGCCATTCATTTCATCGATCACGCGCCGGAGGATTTTTTCGATTTGATCCTGTGCGGCCAGAGCAATATCGGTCTGTTCAAAAACCTGGTAGGCACGCTCACCGCGCGGGCGCTGAACATTCTATCGGCGCAGATTTTTTCCAGGAAGGATGGCATCGCCTTCATCGTCGTTCAGGTGGGGAGCCAGGAAGCGATCACCATTTTTGGCAGTACGGAGAAGGTGTGGCAGGAAATCGAAAAAAACCTCAATGAACTTTCGAACGAGACCAAGACCCTGCGGACCCTGCTCAAGGAACGCACCCGGCTGTTGAGCGATACCCACCCCGAAGCCGCTATCGAACCCAGAGTCCAGGTCGAAAATTATGTGGAAAACCCGTTTACCCTGATCCGCATCGAAGCGCGCGACCATCCCGGCATGCTGTATAAAATCGCCCACGCCTTTAGGACCTTCGGCATCCGGCCCCACCGCGCCAAAATCGCCACCCGCGGCGGCAGGGGCATCGACGTATTTTCCGTCTCGCTGGACGGACGCAAAATAACTTTTCCGCCGCTGATCCAAAAGGTCAAGGACACCCTCATCACCACCCTCCTCGTCAAAAAACTCGAAGATTTGGAGTAACCAGCGAGCAATATTTGACTTACCTATCGCCAAATGTTATTACTAATGTAATAACATGGAGGACGCGATGCTGGATTT
>CBDVDB010000321.1:0-2727 GCA_965372625.1 uncultured Nitrospinaceae bacterium | reverse complement strand
GCTCCAGCCGATTCATCGCTTTTTCAAATTTAATTTCAGCCATACACTTTCTCCCGGTCCTTACTCTATTGTTTCATCCACCGTGGCGTCCAGTTGGCCCTGGGCCAGGCGGATGCGCACGGCGTCGCCTTGTTTAACTTCTTTACTTGATGTTACCGCTTTGCCGGTTTTTCTGGAGGTGGTGATGCTGTAACCCCGGTCCAATACGTTGAGGGGGCTGAGCGCGTTGAGACGTTTCCCTGCGCCATCCAGTTTTTCTATTTTGAGTTTGATCTGCGCTTCCATCCGCCGCGCCATCCGCGCCACCAGATCGATCCGCCGCTCGGACATTTTTTGAATATTTTTAGCGGGCGAGGCCTGGAACAAGCGATGCGCGGACTGGGTCAGTTTCTCGCGTTTAACCAGCACCCATTGATCCAACCCGCGCAGGAGGCGCTGGACCATCTCATCCAACCGTTGCGCCGGGATTTCCAGAATCCGACGCGGCTCACGGAAAAACCGGCGGTCGATCAGGTACCGCAGGCGTTCGCGGTAATCCTCGATGTCCTCTGCCACACGCTCGATCATCTGGTGGGTGAGGTACTGCAAATCCTGCAGGATGTCGTTCAGTTTCGGCACCACCATCTCGGCGGCGGCGGAGGGTGTCGGAGCGCGCAGGTCCGCTGCGAAATCGGCGATGGTGTAATCGATTTCGTGACCGACGGCGGACACCACGGGGATTTTGGAATCGGCGATAGCGCGGGCAACGATCTCTTCGTTAAACGCCCACAAGTCCTCGATCGACCCGCCGCCGCGTCCGACGATCAGCACATCGATGTCGGTCCGCCTATTCAACTCCCGGATACCCTGGGCGATTTCTTCCGCCGCGCCCTCGCCCTGCACCCTGGCCGGGTACAGCAGTACCGATGTTTTGGGATTACGCCGCTTGATGACATGGATCATGTCGCGGATCGCGGCGCCGGTAGGGGAGGTGACAATGCCGATCTTCCACGGAATTTCGGGTAATTCTTTTTTGCGCGCTTCGTCGAACAGGCCTTCCTTCGCCAGTCTTTCCTTGAGCTGTTCGAACGCTTTCTGGAGAGCGCCGAGGCCCTTGGGTTCCATGGCTTCGACAATGACCTGGTAATCGCCGCGCGCTTCGTACACCGTGACGCGCCCCAGCAGAAGCACCTGATCGCCGTCTTCCGGGGTAAACTTCATGCCCGCCCGCTGGCCGCGAAACAGGACGCATTTGATCTGCGCCTTGTCGTCCTTCAAGATGAAATAGGCGTGGCCGGATGCGGCGCGGCGGAAATTCGAAATCTCGCCTTCGATCCACGCCGTTTCAAACGCCGCTTCGAGGATGGCGCGCACGTCGCGCGTGATCTCGCTGACGGTGTAAACGTGCGGCTGTTCTTCCGGGATGCGTCCCGCGGTGTGTGGTTGCGTTTGAGTCATAGAACGGGCTTAAAGATTGTTGGCGTTTTTAAATGCCTGCAAGGTATTTTTCATCAGCATGGCGATGGTCATGGGTCCGACGCCGCCGGGCACCGGGGTGATGAATGCCGCCTTCTCCGCCACCTTGTCGAAATCGACATCACCGGCCAGTTTGCCGTCGACCCGGTTGATGCCGACGTCGATGACCACCGCGCCTTCCTTAACCATATCCGCGGTCACGAAGCGCGGCTTGCCGATAGCGGCGACCAGGATATCCGCTGACCGCGCCATGGCCGGCAGGTCGCGCGTGCGCGAATGGCAGATCGTCACCGTGGCGTGGCGCTTCAACAACAGGGAAGCCATCGGCTTGCCGACAATGTTACTCCTGCCGAGGATGACGGCATGTTTGCCTTCGATATCGATTTTATAAAAATCCAGCATCTCGATAATACCCGCCGGGGTGCAGGGCGCCAGCGCACCGGCGCCGCTGGTCAGGTAACCGACGTTGACCGGATGAAATCCGTCGACGTCTTTTTTCGGATCGATCGCTTCCAGCACTTTCTGTTCATTGATATGTTTGGGGAGCGGCAGTTGTACGAGTATGCCGTTGACTTCCGCGTTGGCATTGAGCTCCGCGATCAACTTCAGCAATTCGCCTTCTTCCGTATCGGCCGGCAGGGTGTGTGAGAAGGATTGAAATCCCATCTTCCCGCAGGTCTTGTTTTTATTTTTGACGTAGACGGCGGAGGCCGGATCCTCGCCCACCAGCACGACCGCCAGACCGGGAATTTTTCCGGTTTGCTGTTTTAATTTTTCGGTTTCCGCCGCCACCTGTTCTTTGATTTGGGCCGAAACTTTTTTGCCGTCGATCAGGGTCATCACATCCATCACTCCACCTTTTTCAATTGGGGCCTGCAGATTTTCTATAGTCGGCCCCATCTTACCAGAACCGGGAATAAATGTGAGGGCGGAAGTCGGAAGGAATGGAGGAATATCAGACGCTATCGAAAAACAGGCTGACGATACCCTCGTACTGGCGGTTGACGTTATCCTTCATAAATTCAAAATCATCCGGACTGCATCCGATGATCTCCCAGCTTTTGGGATACAGTTGTGGTTCGCAGAACTCGGCATCACTGCCCACCTTGAGGACGTGAACAATATAATCCGAAGTATGAATGATGGCCGCTTCGACGGGAAACTCTTGCGCCGCCTCCGGTTGATGATGGTACGCCACCGCCGCCACCAGACGTGGAGGCAGTTTCCAGGCTTTCAGCAGTTCCCCGCCGACGGCCGCATGATCGAATCCCA
>CBDVDB010000320.1:0-2753 GCA_965372625.1 uncultured Nitrospinaceae bacterium | reverse complement strand
CCTCACGCCAGCAGTTGCCCGTACTCCCACTGGCCGGCGTAGACTTGACCGCTTGCCAGAATATGAACGCCCTGGCCGTGCGGTAAATCATTTTGCAGCAGGCCCATATACCGGTCGCCGTTGGCGTAAATATACTTACCCTCGCCGTTCATGGCGTCTTCCCGGAATTCCCCGGTATAGGAATCGCCACTGGCGAACACCATTTTGCCCTGTCCGTCGGCCTTACCGTACCTGAATTGCCCGGTATATTTATCGCCGTTGGCGGAGGTGTAAATGCCCATGCCATGAGGCATGTCATTAAGCATCTGCCCCTCATACTTATCGCCGTTGGGCCAGGAGCGGGTGAAGAATCCGTGCGCTTCCCCGGATTCCTCGGTGGACGAGTGCCGGCCTCTTTCCGCATCCCGGTCCCGGGTCGGGTCTTCAGGAGAAAAGGGGCGCTGGCTGGATTGGGAAGGTTGGTCATCCTTAAATCTGGATCGCGATCGGGTGCCGTAAATATTTTCTAAAAATTTGTAAGCTTCGCCGATTTTCTGGAAACGCGCATGCGCCTTTTTCTGCTGTCGGGTATCGTCCGCGGGAAACCGGTCGGGGTGCCAGCGTTTGACCTCTGACTTGTAGGCCCGCTTGATTTCTTTCCAGGACGCGCCTGGCGGCACATTGAGAATATCGAAATATCGATTCATGATTCCTTTGCGCAGTTCTAAAGATAAGCTGAATTCTACTATTATCCAGGAAATGTCAAAGGAAAATATGAAGTATTCTGAAAAGACGGGGAGGGCCGTTATTCGGCGCTGTCCGCGTCCGCTTTTGCGATGGGGGTGTTGCGCATGTGGCTGAGCAGTTGATCCAGCCGGTTCCGCAACTCTTTGCGGTGCACCACCTGATCGATCAATCCATTCTCCAACAGAAATTCAGAGCGCTGGAAGCCTTCGGGGAGTTTTTGGCGGATGGTTTGCTCGATGACCCGTGGACCGGCGAACCCGATCAGGGCGTTGGGTTCGGCGATAATGACATCACCCAGGAATGCGAAACTGGCGGAGACGCCGCCGGTAGTGGGATCGGCCAGGACGGAAATATAGGGAAGATGATTTTCCGCCAGGCGTTGCAGAGCGGCGGAGGTTTTTGCCATTTGCATGAGGGAAAGAATTCCTTCCTGCATGCGCGCCCCGCCGGAACAGCTGATGATAATCACGCCGCGTTCCTTGCGGATGGCCCGCTCAATGGCGCGGGTGATTTTCTCGCCCACCACCGATCCCATACTGCCTCCCAGGAAAAAGAAATCGAACACGCACAATTCCACTTCATGCTCGCCGATTTTGCCGGTGCCGCAAACAATGGCGTCGGTGCCTTTCCCTTTTTTGAGAGAGGTTTTAATGCGATCCTTATATTTCTTTTTGTCTTTGAACTTGATCGGGTCGGAGGATGTCAGGTTGTAGTCGTGTTCTTCAAACGAGTCGGGGTTGACCAGTGACAGAATGCGGTCCGGGGCCGTCATGCGGAAATGGTGATCGCATTTGGGACAAATGTGGAGATTCCCGGCGAGTTCCCCTTCGAGGAGTTGCTCTTTGCAATTTTTGCATTCGATCCACTCCTCTTTCGGTTTCGGAATTTTTTTCCCGATACCGGTTCTCGCTATGATTCTTTCCAACCAGGACATAATTCAGGCCTTCAAATTTAAAAATATAATAAAATCAATTAAAACATGTTAATCGGGAAAAATGAATAAGGGAACCCCGTCAGTTCGGTTCTACTTATCTTGTCTGAATAAAGGCTCTTTTATCTTTTTGGAACCCTGTTTTTTAAAAAGAGCGATCACTATGTTTACGGGGCCCGCAAGCACATAAATAAAACTGAGGGAAAACAGAGCCCACCTCGGAACGGTGGCCACGACAAATATAAAAAGAATGACAAACATAAACCGGGGAAAGGTCACCCGTTTTTTAAATTCAAATTTCTTGAATGCGGGATATTTGACATTGCTCACCATCAGGAAAGCGAGCAGATAAACCACCGCCACCATGATCATGGGGTCCAGCTTGGCTTGAAACACATCCTCGAAAGCGATGACGATCGAGGCGATGACCGCCGCCGCCGCGGGTATGGGGAGTCCAATAAAACTGTCTCCCGTCTTATCCGGTTTGGTAACATTAAACCGCGCCAGACGAAGCGCTCCGCAGAGTAAAAATAAAAAAGCCGCCAGCCATCCCAACCGGCCGAACGGTTTCAACACCCAGGCATAAGCGAGCAGGGCAGGGGCCATTCCGAAAGAAATGACGTCAGCCAGGGAATCGTATTGCACGCCGAATTCGCTGGAGGTTTTGGTCAGGCGGGCCACTCTTCCGTCCAACGCGTCGAAGATAATAGCCACCACGATTGCCACTCCCGCAAGGTAAAAATTATCGCTCATGACGGCTATGAATGCATAAAATCCGCAGAACACGTTGCCCGTGGTGAACAGGCTGGGAAGAATAAAAATTCCTTTTTTAAATGGTACTTTAGGTAACTTTTTCATTATTTTACTTTAAGTAACCGATGATGCTGCTGCCGCCTCTGACATGATCGCCCAGAGAAACTTTGATTTCTGAATTTAACGGTAGAAAAATGTCGACTCTTGAGCCGAAACGGATCAAACCAAACCGTTCTCCAATCTGGTAATTATCGCCTGCTTTCGCCCAACATACAATACGCCGGGCGATCAAACCTGCGATTTGTTTGACCAGAACTATTTCCTTGCCGGTATGGATGATGAT
>CBDVDB010000319.1:0-2760 GCA_965372625.1 uncultured Nitrospinaceae bacterium | reverse complement strand
AGCCAGGAGTGGATATCAGTTTTGAGCCGGGTGGCTTCTTCCGGGGTGAGGCCCTCAGGGTCGAACCGCAGTCGGCTGTGGAGGTCCACCGCCTCGGCCAAGCCCGCCACCGGAATCTCCGGGTGTTCGCGGTGGATGCGTTGCAACCAGCGGGAGTAGGTTTCCCATTCCTCGCGGGCGTGCCCCATTTGGTTGAGCCGGCTTTCTATTAAATTGAAATCCGATGCGATCACCCGATACCAAGCGGCGGAGCCGGTCCCGCCGGTTTCCGCCAACTGTTTCGCCAGCCGCGTCCGGGAATAGATCCGCCAAACGAGAAACAGCACCGGCGGAATGAGCAGCCACAACAGATAAACCTGAAAGTTTTCATCCTCCATGCCCCACCGGAAATACGAATATAAAAATCCGGCATGCGAGAAAATATCGAACAGGGCTTCGAAAGACGAGGCGTTCTCCTTTTGCCGGTCGACCCAGGTGGAGGGGGTGGTGTCGAAGTTTTGCCATTGGCCGTTGACGTAGGCGATGGCCCAGGCATGCGCATCGCGCGAGCGCACCACGAGGTTTGCCTGCATCCAGTTGTACTCGTGCGCGGAATAACCGAATGTGTAGCGCGCGGGAACCCCCGCCTGCCGCAGCAACAGTACCGCCGCCGTCGCGAAATACTCGCAATGCCCTTTGCGGGTGCGCGTCAGAAAATCCACCAGCGGAGGGACTTTATTGTTCTGGCGGGTCAGCTTCAGCGAGTAACCGAAATTGTTTTCGAAATAATCATCGACCGTTTTTAAAATTTCACCGGGCGGTTTGGAAGCCAGTTGCAGATCGTCGACGATTTTTTGCAATACCGGTTGCAGGGGTTCCGGCACCTTCAAGTCATTTTCATTGGGAGCGGTGTTGCGGGACACCTCCGGATGAACCGCGACCTGATACTCCACAAACTCCGGACCTTTATCCACCCGGACGGTCCCCAGAGCGTTGGTTTGCATATACAGAACCGGCAGGTTCTCGAACCGGAACGCCTGATTGGGGGCGAGCAGCAACCCCTTGCCTTTATTAAGATCCATCGCCACCTTAATAATTTTTTCAGGATCGAGTTCGCTTTCGAATTCCCATCGTGTTTCCGATGATGAAGTGAAGCCGGTGAATGGCGATTTGGCGGCATACCATACGGTACCATTATAAATATTATAGGTAGACTGGGGCAGAAGCGTTTTCCGGAGATGGCCTTTCTCATAGTCGATATGATAGAGGATGGCATCATCCATCTTTAGTTCAACTATTTCACCGATAGCCGTATACGCCTTGAAGGGGTTCGGGTCGCCTTGGAATCGTTTGGACAACCAATCGACCACCTGCGCATCAATATAGTTTCGCAATTGGAACAATCCCTGGCTTCCTGCAAAGCCCAGCAGGATGATCAGACTCCATGAAGCGGACCAGGTGACCCAGGAAAACCGTTTGGAACGCACCCGCCAGATGGCCCAGGTGCAGAGCAGGCACATCCCCCAATAAAACCAGATGTTGTTTTCTGTGACCGCGCTGGCCCCGAGAATACAAATGGCCAGATAGGGATAGAGAATGTCTATCCTGGCAGCGGGGAGGCGGCGGTGCGGGTTCTCCTGTTGCCGGTAAAACACATTGAAAGCCAACCCGGGAACTTTCCCCTCGGTACTGTACAACTGGGCGGCCGCCATCGGAGACAGAACCAACGGGAGCCATTGCAGAACCACGTAAATGGAACCCATCCCTTTATTGGCGACGTAGTTGATGACGAGAACGATGATCAGGGCCAGCAGGCACAGGTTCCATACGCGGTGAAACTCCAGAGTGGATAATTCAAAACGCGCGGGCAGAATACGGGAGCCTTCCAGGATCAGCGCCAGGGGAATGGCAAAGATCATTTGGTCCGTCTGCCAGCCCCAGAACAGCAAACCCGCCGCGAGCAGAAAAGGAGGAGTCTTCATGCGCTCTTCAGCCCCTCTTCAATGTTGCCCACTTCCAGTACGTGAAAGTCGTCGGCCCGATCACTCATGGGACCCGGATCGATTTTGGTATCCGCCCCATCCTCCAAAATCACGAATACCCTGAGGGGGATATGGGCGGACCGGAGATGGCGGATCAGTTTTTGCCGCTCTTCATCCCAGCTCAACAGCACGCAGATACCTCCGCTTAACAGAGCGGCGCGAGACATGACCAGTTCGCTCAGGACGCTGAAGGATGAGTCCGGGCAGTGCTTGACGGTAGCCAGGATTTCCAGAATCTGGTCGGCATGCCCCAGGCTTCGCCCGGTGGTGATGCTAAAGGATTCCGTGCCCACAAACATGAGATCGAGCAGGGATTCTCCCAGGTCAATATTGGCGGAGAAGGAGGCGGCCACCGAAACCGCTTCTTCAAATGCATAGGATGGTGTGGGAGTAAACGTATCCAGAATGAGGGCGTAACGCGAAAAATATTCCTCCTGATACTGCTTGACGATGGGTTTTCCCACCTTGGCCCAGCTTTTCCAGTGAATCGTGCGCAGAGGGTCGCCCGGCCGGTAATCCCGCAGAGAAACAAATTCCTGAGACTCGCCGATGTGGGACGCCAGGGAGATTCCTTTCTGGTTGTGCTTGCGGTTCCCGTCCAATTGCAAGACTGGAGTAGGATACATCCGGGGAATCACCAGAAGAGATTCCTCGCAGGGGAGGGTGACGGTGGAGCAATAGATGCCCAGGGGATCCGGGCGGATGATGTCCATACCCACCAACCTTAAATAACCTCTTG
>CBDVDB010000318.1:0-2765 GCA_965372625.1 uncultured Nitrospinaceae bacterium | reverse complement strand
ACATTTTATTTGCATATGATGACGGCGCTGTGGCTGTTGAGCGCGGTGCTGTTGTTCCGGGCCAAAAACAAAAAAGGGTATTCCGGCTTCGCGGCTATCGGGTCCGACCCGGCGATGCGGCCTTACGGATTTTGCCTGTCCCTGTGTTTTGTGTACGGGTTGATTATTTTGACGATCGAGGGCAGTCTCGGGTTCAGTTTATTGGCCTTCTCATCATTGGCCGGTTTCTGTATTCCACTGGCCTGTATCGGCTTGGCGGGAGTGCTGGAGCGGGGCGGACTCACCGATGAGCGGCACCATCGTCACGCCGCCGCGTTGTTTCTGACTTCCCTGACGCTGATATCCTATCCGGCCCTGCAGTCACTGTTAGTAAGTATGTTTTCCAGCCATTTCCTGTGGACGGTGCTGATATTCTGGGTTGTCTGCCTGACACTGCTCCTGCAGTTGCCTATGATGCAGAAGGCGCAAACCCGCATGGGAGCGGTGATCGCGCTGGTGTTGCTGGCCGGATTTTTCCTGACCGGTCACGACAATCCGATTTGGAAAAATAGCGGCGATCCCTCGCCGCCACTGACGCAAGCCCAGGAATAAACATCGAAAAAAATCAGGAATAAACCCGGAAATCAAGGTAGGGGAAGATGTTGTCTTTGGCTTCGATATCGGCCAGCCAGTTTTCGTCAATCGTACTCTTGCGAATTTCTTCATACAGCCGGTTGAAGCGGACGAGGTGATCGTTGGTGCGTTTAACGGCGTACTCGACCATCGTGCCGGCGTGCATGATGAACGCCCAGTCGCTCGCCTGCGCCAGTAATAACTCCCGCGCCGCCTGGTTGAGTGCGCGTTCTTCCAGGCCGGACGCGTGGGGATAACCCTGGCCCAACTCCACCATGCGTTCTGCCGCTTTGTGCAGGTGGCGGTAGACCCAGTCGTTCTTGTCGCTCAACCAGTGTTCGTAGTACCCATTGTAGCCCCAGCTGGAGGCGGCGGGGGTGGCGCAGGGATTCTCCGGGTACCGCTCTAGATATTCCGACGGGGTGATCAACGCTACCACCTCCTGATCGCTGGCAATTTTGCGTAACAGAAAGTTGAGCCAGTCCGGCCCCTCGTACCACCAGTGGCCGAACAGTTCCGCATCGTACGGGGCCACGATGATGGGCGGGCGGTCCATCGGTCCCGCCAGACGATTGATCTGCCGTTGCCGGTTGAATAAAAAATCGCCGGCATGGTTCGCCGCCTTGCTCCGGGCGTCCTGCGGCTGGTAAGGGTCCTTGTGATCGGTCTTTCCCGTGATGCGGTGGTACTTGAAGCCGGTCATCTTGCGTTCCCCGGTGGCGGCGATGTAGGGGCGGATGTAATCGTGATCGAGATCGTACCCGATGTCCCGGTAAAAATCCCGGTAATCGAAATCGCCGGGGTAACCCTCCTCGGCGCTCCACACCTGTTTGGACGATTCCGCGTCGCGCCCGAAGGCGGCCACGCCGTTGGGACAATAGACCGGGGTATGTACGCCGTGCCGGGGGCGCGGCTGGGCGTTAAGAATGCCGTGGGTATCCACAAAGAAATACCGCAGGCCCGCCTCCTCCAGATAAGATTCGATACCCGGTTCGTAAGCGCATTCCGGCAACCAGATACCGGAAGGCTTGACGCCCAGAAAACGTTCATGGGTTTGAACGGCTATCTGGATCTGGGCCCGTACTGCGTTGGGAACCAGGCTCATAAGAGGAAGATAGCCGTGAGTGGCCCCGCAGGTGATGATTTCCAGATGCCCCGCCTCCATGAATTCCCGGAAGGCATGTATGAGGTTGCGATTATAGCGGTGGATAAACAGGTCGCGCGCCTGACTCAACTTGTCGCAGTACATCCGGGCCAGCGGATGCACGTCCGGTTTTTTACGGGTGCGCTTGATTTCTTTTTCCGCCAACTCCAGTGACCGGTCCAGAAACCGGGCGTAACGTTTCCGTAGCAGGTCGTCACTCAACATGGACAGCAGGGTCGGGCTCAACGATAGAGTGATTTTAAAGGGAATGCCATCGCGCACCAGGCCGTCGAACATCTGGATCAGGGGAATATAGGTTTCGGTAATGGCTTGAAACAGCCAGTCCTCCTCCAGGAACTCCGGGTGCTCCGGGTGCCGGACAAAGGGCAGGTGGGCATGCAGAACCAGCGCAAGATAACCTTGGGTCATTTCAATGCAATCGGGAAGACGGCGGTTGGATGAGCGGGATCTCCCTGCGGGGCGATGGCTTCCGAAGGATGATCCAGCGGCAGAATAACGGGTTTGGATTGTGCGGCGGAGCGAAAAAATCCGGACGCATCGACCACTCCAATTTCCACGATGAACCGGGCGCCCGGCTTGGAAAGGTTCAGATAAAAGCTCCCGGTGTCCACATTGATGACGATATCAAAATAGTTTCCCTTTTCCACTTCCGGATGGAGCGTAGCGGAATACACTCGCAACACCCAGCGGGTTGAGGATTGCCCCGCGCTTTGGGTCAGGTCGTGGACGCGTTTTGGATCAAGTTCCCAATAGGCATAGGCCCAGTTGGGATCGCGCGCCATGACCACCAGGCGATGATCGCCATAACTTGCAGGCAAATCGGGATGGGTTTCCCTTGGCTTAGGGACCGGCTTACTTGTCACCTTTTTTGCGGTGGCGATTTTGGGTTTTCGTTTAGCCGTAGTGGCGCGTTTGCGGATTTTCGCGGTGGCGGTTTTGGGTTTTCGTTTAGCCGTAGTGGTGCGTTTGCGGATTTTTGCGGTGGCGG
>CBDVDB010000317.1:0-2773 GCA_965372625.1 uncultured Nitrospinaceae bacterium | reverse complement strand
AGGAGGGCCGGGGTTTTCTGGTGCTGCTGGATTCTTTTTTTCCGGGATGGACGGTAAAGGTGGACGGGGAAGAAAAGCCCGTGTTGAAAGCCAATCATTTTTATCGTGCGGTCCAGCTGAACTCAGGGTCACATACCCTGGAGTTCGAGTTTTTTCCGGAGGGGTTCAAGGAAGGGTTGGCGGTCAGCGCTTTTGCATTTCTTATATGGATGGCCCTGCCGCTTGGGAGACGCTGGCAGGGACGTTTCGCACCCAGCGCCCACGACGAGACTCCAGAAGATAAATCCGCCCGCGAATCCTGATAAAAAAACTTTTTCTTATGCAATGGATTCGTTACTATATTAATTAGAAGGGTTTGAACAGTTTTTTATCCCTTCGCAATTTCCTTTAATCCTGAAACCAGGGACTTCCCTGAATCCATTTCAGCCGGGACCCCCCGCGCTGGATAGAGTCCGTTTCCAACGCGGGCACTGGGGACGGCTCATCCGGCAAAGTATGACTCCAACCGATAAGCTCACCCTTCAGGAGCGCTCCGGGCTCACCCGGGAACTCCTTGGGATAGGTCTGCTGTTATTGATCGCGACTGCTTTTTTTTACCCAATGTTGTTTGACGGAAAAGTTATTTTTTACCGTGATTACAACCTGATCACCTATCCCATCCGATATTTTCTGGGCCAGACTTTTAATCAGGGCGCCATTCCCTTTTGGCTTCCCCATGCCCATGGGGGGACGCCATTCATGGCCAGCCTGCATCCGGGCGTCTTTTATCCTCCCAGTTTTTTGTTTTTTCTGGAGGACACCACCTATGCCTTGAATTTGTTCTATGTTTTGCATTTCATAATTCTGGGAATTTTTACGTACCTGCTGGTTCGCAGTTGGGGCATTTCTTTTACGCCGGCGTTGTGTTGCGGGGTTACGGGAATGTTGAGCGGGTTTATCCTATCTTCCACTCTGGTCAGTAATTTTTTTCTTTCCGCGGTCTGGCTACCGATGGTGTTCTGGATGTTTCACCAGTATTGGACCCGCAAGCATGCCGGTTACTTTGTGGGACTGGTGCTTGCTGTCACCACTCAGACGCTGGCGGCCTGCCCGGAAATCAGCATAATGACCATGCTCCTTTTGGTTGCCCACTCTCTATACTTCCTGCCCAGGTCGCCGGGGTGGGCGGGAATCGCACGTATGACGGCTTCCCTGGGGATAGCGGTGGCGCTGGCTCTGGGCCTTTCCGCTCTGCAACTTGTTCCCACCGCAAAAATGGTCAAGCACACGTTCAGAGACGGCGGGCTGAATTTTGAAAAGCATACCCAGTGGTCCACAGAACCTTCAAAATTGTTGACTCTTGCGGTTTCACCGGATTATGCGGGATATTTTGAAAGCCGGTTACCCCCCATGAAAGGTTTTGATAAGCATGGCAACAAGCTGGACAATTTACCTCCGCAGGAAGCTGATTTGGCAAGGCGTGCCAATGCGCGGGAAAGAGAAAAATTCGAGCAAAACAAGGGATTATTGCATACGTACTATATGGGTTTGATCAGCCTGTTCTTTGTATTAATGGGTTTCTTTTTTCGGCGGGAGCGGGCGGTGGGTTTTTGGCTGGCGGTATATTTACTGGGGATTTTCCTCGCGCTGGGAAAATTCAATCCTGTATACCAGTATTTTTATCCAGTGGTTCCCTTTTTGAACATGTTCCGGTACCCGGAAAAATATATTTATATATCAACCTTCGCCGCCGTATTTCTGACCGGCTATGGTTTGGATTTCCTCATTCGCTCCACGCGGGAACATCGGCTTAAAATTTATCCCGTACTCACGATATTGATCGTTTTATTCGGCGCGATCGGGTTGTGGGCCTTTGGTAAACCCTACCTCAGTCCCGAAACTTCCATGGGACTCTTGGTAGCCTTCGGCTTTGCCTTAATCATGTTTTATTTTGGAAAAATAAAGGAAAGCTGGTTTGTGATGTTGGTCCTGGCGGTGATCGTTATGGATTTGTCGGTCAAGGGGGTCAAGCTTCTGCCGTTGATCGATCGCAAATATTATGAAGAGCAACCGATCCTTCTGGATATCCTGGGCGGATCATTTGGAAAATACCGGATTTATTCCGGGTACCTGGAACAAACACCCAAACCTTTGATGTATCCCAAAGGCCCGACCCGGTTGGCGCAAATGATCGCCGGTAAGGAGTATTTGTATCCCTATTTGGGAATGATTTATGGGCTGGAGCATGTGAATGGATATGCCGGATTGGCCCTCACGCTGAAAAATGAAACGATATGGTCGCGGGTATTTATTACAAGCTCACCGGAAGGAAGGAAGCGGGTTTTGACCCGAAGCAATGTCAAATACTGGATCGATGGCGACACTCTGACGGGTTACAGGGATGGCTATCCCATTATTCTGCCGGACCGTGTGAAAATTCTGGAAGGCGCTCTGCCCAGGGCTTATCTCGTTCCCCGCATGCAGACCGTGAAGCAGAACGCCATTCTCCCCACTTACTACGCGGCCTCCTTCGATCCCCTCAAGCAAGTTCTTTTAAGCGAAGCTGTGGAATTTCAACCCACCGAAAAATTTTCAGGACAAGTGGAGGAAGTGTCTTACCGGCCCAATCATGTGACCGTCAAGACCCGCCAGACGGGGAATGGATTTCTGGTACTGAATGATTCATATTTCCCCGGCTGGACGGTCAAGGTGGATGGCGAAGAAAAACCCATTCTGCAGGCCAATCATTTTTACCGGGCGGTTCAGCTGGAACCCGGCGAACATACTTTGGAAT
>CBDVDB010000316.1:0-2774 GCA_965372625.1 uncultured Nitrospinaceae bacterium | reverse complement strand
AAAAACGGGGTGTAGCGCAGCCTGGCTAGCGCACCTGCTTTGGGAGCAGGGGGTCGGAGGTTCAAATCCTCTCACCCCGACCAGTAAAATCAACGGTTTAGGGCTTCGGCTCTAAGCCGTTTTTGCGTCTGGCTAGCATTTGGGCCTTGAATGCCCTGATTCAGGCCGATTCGAGATAAAGGAGAATAAAATTGATGATATATTATTGGAATCTAAATTAACTATTATTGTCCCTACAATGGATAGTTCTGATGACCCTTACCTAGCATACCGTATACAGCTCGAGATCGTCGTTAGGTTTTTCAATCCTGCGTTATGCTGTTTTTGCGGTCATAGCATTGAAGGTTGATTATGAAGAAAATCATTTTACTTCAATTTGCGATTATTTTGGGTTTGGTCTTATTTTTATCAATATCATGGGAATTTTACCTCGAGCAATTTGTTCAAGAGAATGATCCTGAATCGGTCTCTGAGAAATGGGAATTTATTTTCACATCCTTTGTGTTTGCTTGTATTGCTTTAATTTATCCTTTGGGGTCATTATTAAAATCACTTGAAGATCGCAAATTAACTGAAAAAAAGATTCGCAGATTGGGCAAAGTATTTGACAGCAACATAAGCGAATTTTTTATTTTTGATGCCCAAACATTTCAATTCATAGAAGCCAACCAGACGGCACAGATAAACGTGGGTTACAACTTGGAAGAGTTAAAGCAAATGACTCCCCTTGATATTAAACCAAATTTCACAACACAACAGTTCAATCACCTGATCAAACCGCTTCTGAGTAAGGAGAAAAATGGCATCGCCTTTGAAACGGTTCATAAACGGAAAGACGGGTCAGTTTATCCTGTGCGTATCAACTTGGAATATGTTGAGGAAGATAATGGAGGCACATTTTTTGTCATCGCACAAGATATGACCTTACAAAAGGAAGGGGAGCTGAAATTAGTAGCGGCCAAAGAGGAAGCAGAACAATCCAAAAACAAAGAGCAGAAAGCCAACCAGGCCAAATCGGAATTCTTATCTCAAATGAGCCATGAACTTCGCACCCCCTTGAACGCGATTCTGGGTTTCGGACAGATCATGGAAATGGATCGGGAAGAGCAGTTGACGGAATCTCACAAACAGCGCGTGAGGGCAATTTTAAAGGCGGGACATCACCTGCTGGACCTGATCAATGAAATTCTCGATCTGTCCCGGATCGAATCGGGACATCTCACCCTGTCTATGGAGAATGTCAATTTGAATTTTTTATCCGAGGAGTTGGTCACCCTGTGCGATCCCATGGCGAAAAAGAGCAACATTGAATTGTTCAATATTGTTCCACTGCATGATGATATTTACGTATGGGCCGACCGGGTGCGGCTCAAGCAGGTTCTCCTCAATCTGGTATCCAATGCCATCAAATACAACAAGGCGGGCGGCACCGTCAAAATTGATGCGAACGGAAGCAAAGAAGGCGAGATATGCATCAGTGTGACGGATACCGGAGTGGGTATTCCTGCGGACCGGCTCGCCGATTTGTTCCAGCCGTTCGACCGCCTGGGTTCCGAAAAAACGGATATCGAGGGCACCGGGGTCGGCCTCACGATTTCCAAGCGGCTCGTGGAATACATGAACGGGTCCATTGAAGTGGACAGCCGGCCCGGAGAAGGCTCCACCTTTTCGGTGACCTTTCCGATAGGCGAGAAGGAAGAGGAAGCTCAGGATTTACCGCAAAAGGAAATCTCCCAGGAATTCAGTTCGTGCCCTCCGCGGGAGCGATGGGTGGTTCTTTATGTGGAAGACAACCCGGCCAACCTGACTCTGGTCCGGCAAATTCTGCACCGCCGGTCGAATGTGATGTTATTGACCGCCCCGGACGCCAAGTTGGGTATTGAGCTGGCGCAGGCGCACCAGCCGGATCTGATTCTATTGGACATCACTCTGCCGGATATGGACGGGCTAACCGCATTCAAATATTTAAAAGTCATGGAAGAAACCCGGAACACGCCGGTCATCGCCATCAGCGCCAACGCCCTGCCGCGGGATATCAAAAATGCGTTGGAGACCGGATTCTCCGACTACCTCACCCAACCGCTGGACGTGGCGGAATTCAACCGGGTGATCGAGGAACAATTGAAAATCGGCTCCCAGCGAAAATAACTAAACCGGCATGGGATCCGGTCCTCAATGTGCGGATGGCATTACCCCTTTGATGCCAGGAGCCCCCGATTGAAGGGAGCCGGGGGAATTTAGCACCACAGATGAACACCGACCGGGCCACGCCCGGAGTAAATTTGCCACCGGCGGCTCGCCGGTCCCCTCACGAGGAGCACCCACAGGGTGACCGATAAGGTGAGGGTCCGCTCCGCGAGGTCCGATTATGGACGGGGCGAATTTTTAAAGTTCTCCCCCTTCTTGAAGGGGGCTGGGGGGATTTGCTCTGTCGCCCTTCGATAAGCTCAGGGTGACATCCGCATATAAATTTTGAAAACGGGGGGTAGCGCAGCCTGGCTAGCGCACCTGCTTTGGGAGCAGGGGGTCGGAGGTTCAAATCCTCTCACCCCGACCAGTAAAATCAACGGTTTAGGGTTTCGGCCCTAGGCCGTTTTTGCGTCTGGCTAGCACTGTGGCTAGCATTTCAGACAAGATTACCCTATTCGCCGCTCGGAGATCGTCGATTCCGGGGGCTACTGGTGGCTCTTGTGGGGGGATTTTCAACTCCCTGAACCATAAGTTTTGATGAGTTCTGCGACTCTTGCCCCACTAGATAAATATTGATTGTTTTT
>CBDVDB010000315.1:0-2781 GCA_965372625.1 uncultured Nitrospinaceae bacterium | reverse complement strand
AAAACCCTGCCCCCTTCAACCGGCAGGTGCAGAAAATGTTCAGCGATATCGCACCCCGGTACGACCTTTTGAACCGGTTGTTGAGTTGCGGGCGGGACCGGTATTGGCGGAAACGGGCGGTGTCCCGGCTGGCTCCCAAGGCGGGCGGATGCTTTCTGGATATTGCGACCGGTACCGCGGATGTGGCGATCGAGATTGCCCGTAAGTGCCCCAACCGTTCGGCGCAGGTTGTGGCAATGGATTTCAGTGAAAAAATGCTGGAGTTGGCCCGGCAGAAGATCGATTCCCTGGATATGGCCGGCGCCATTCAACTGGAAGCCGGTTCTGCGGAAAGCCTGCCTTTTAAAGATAATTCCTTTGACGGCACCACCACCGCTTTCGGGGTCCGTAATTTTTCTGATGTGGAGGTCAGCCTGCGCGAAATGCACCGGGTATTGCAGCCGGGAGGCCAGTGTGTCATTTTAGAATTTGCCCTGCCGAGGAATTCGGTTCTAAACTTTCTCTACCGGTTCTATTTTGAATCATTGCTTCCCAGGGTGGGACGGCTGGTCTCCAGACATCCTGACGCCTACACCTATCTCCCTGAATCGGTAGCGGCGTTTCCGGTTCGTGAAAAGTTTTCGAGCTTGATGCAAAATGCTGGATTCAGTAATGTTACTTTCAAAGAATTGACCTTTGGGGTCGTTATCCTATATACAGGGATCAAATAAAGTTGGCATGATGCTGAAAAGAAACCTGAGATATTAAAATGAAAAAATTAACCATTGCCGTCTTCTGTCTGTTAGCCGGGAGTGCGGCTTTCATAAATTATTATGGCATAGGAAAACACGAGGCCCGCCTGCCCTCTTCCCGGCCCGTCAGCCTGGTCCCTGACAGTTATGAGGATCTTGAAGGCTATCAGGATATCCTTGAACTTCAGAATGCTTTCATCCGCAACGCCAAACAAATAAAACCCTCCGTAGTGAGCATCAACCAACTGGTGGAAATGCCTTCCCGAAAGAAAAGACCGGAATCGGGCGAATGGTTTTCGAGACTTCAGAATTGGTTTTCAGATTCGATCAACAAGAAGTACCTCGCGGAAAGCGTGGGCTCCGGCATTATTTACGATTCCCGGGGATATATTCTGACCAATTACCATGTGATCGAAAATACTGATCAGATCATGGTCAAACTGATGGACCAGAGAGAGTTCTCCGCAAAAATTGTCGGGGTTGATCCCCAGACGGATTTGGCGGTTCTCAAGATTTTCTCTTTCTCGAGTTTCCCGGTACCCCCTTTTGGCTCCACCCAAAACCTGGGAGTCGGCGAATGGGTCATGGCCATCGGTAATCCCTACGGGCTGGATGGTACGGTGACCGTGGGGGTCCTCAGCGGAACCCGGCGATCCGGTTTGGGAATAGCCACGTTTGAAAATTTCCTGCAAACCGATGCCTCCATTAATCCGGGGAACAGCGGCGGACCTTTGATCGATCTGGATGGGAATATTATTGGTATCAACACCGCCATTGCGGAAATCGGATCGGGCGTCGGGTTTGCCATCCCGATAGAAATGGCCACTAAAATTGCAGACTCCCTCATTGAAAATGGAACCGTGGAGCGCGGTTGGCTGGGAGTGGGGATACAATCCATGACCCCGGAATTAGCCGAGTCTTTCCAAGTCTCGCTGGACGATGGGGTGCTGGTTAACAGCGTGGATGATGGAGCGCCGGCCGGGAAAGCCTTGCTCCAGGGAGATATTATTGTCGCTTATGACGGAAAAACCGTTCCCGATTCCAAAAGCCTGCAAAAACTGGTGGCTGAAACGCGGATTGGTAAATCGGTGCCTCTCAAAATAATCCGCGATGGCATCCCGAAAACGGTTTACGTGGAAGTGGGAAAACATTCCTCCTGAGTGATCGAACAGTCCTAATCCGCAACCACTTCGAATCCTGCCTCAATAATTTTTGAAGATATCTCACTCAGGCCGGTTCGGCTTTCATCAAAGTCCACGGAAACCCGCTTCGTATCCAAATCCACTTTGACCTGACTGATGCCAGCGATGGCACGAACCGCCTGGGTCACTGTTTCCACACAATGACCGCAGGTCATTCCTTCTACATGAATTTCTTTAAGGGCCATGATATTCCTCCTGATATATAGAAATTCATTTTAGCAAATTTTGAGGAAATCCATCCGGCGTGAATGGGCCAAGGGAGAAAAAGGATAAGGAGGGAGAAATCAATGCAAAAAGTAAGAACCCACTTGCAAGGCGGGGAGACCTTTCCTCAAGTGGGCTCTTAACAGGAGAAAAACCAGTTAAGTAAAGTATATAATTTCAATTGGTTAGAGTCAATTTTAAATTACATTTAATGTAAATTTATGTTTAATTTCGGGGATTTACGCCCCACCCTTTTTTTAGTTTCGAAGGATATGCTCTCAAGATATTTTTATAAAAAGCCGAAAAATATATAAGAATACAAACCGGATTGATGAGTGTTATAAACCATGAGCGAGTTTTACATAGATCCCACTTCGAAAAATAACCTGACGCCCCGGCGCCTGGAACAGGAAGTATCCTCGAAAAAAAAACCAGATCATTCATCCACTCCCAAGGTTTCCTTCCAGGAAGTTTTAAAAAGTGTTGCGGCCAAGGCCCAGGATCCCTCTGCGATTCGGAAGGACGTAGTGGAAAAATACAAGAACTCACTTGCCGACGGAACCTACGAGGTCAAAGCCCAGGAATTGGCTGAGAAAATGATTCAAAAAATCCGCGAAAATAAAAAGCAGGTGATCATTTAATTA
>CBDVDB010000314.1:0-2784 GCA_965372625.1 uncultured Nitrospinaceae bacterium | reverse complement strand
GGTTTTCAATAAAACATTTGTAGAAAACCGGTTGGCCGACCGTGATCATTTTGGGAAGCCGGCGTTGCACCCGAAACTTTACGGAAAAGAAAAAACCCCAGGTAAACGCAAATAACAAAATCAATAAAAGAAAGGGAGCAATCTGGTAGGCGAGAGTTTTGTTGGGAGTCCAGGCCAGCGACCCAGAAAATATCAGGCCCAGCAATACCAGTTTCCCGGCTGAAGTCAGGCGGTATTTGAACCACCAGATAAACCAGTAGTACCCGTACATGAACCGGTACTGAATACGATCATACATAATACCTTCTTCGCCAGCGTGACGCCCGGGCAAGGCCCGGAGCTGATTTTTTATCTTGCCGCCCTGGTCAGGCGGGAGCAGCCACGGTTTTTAAAATATTCTCGACGGCTCCCACCGCGGTGACGCCTGAGTATTTAGCCTGGGCATCCATGACCAGGCGGTGCGCCACTGCCAGGGGGGCAAGCTCCTGCACGTAATCGGGCGTGACGAATTCCCTGCCGTCCATCAACGCCATCGCTTGCGCGGCCTTCATCAATACCAGGGAAGCGCGGGGGCTGGCGCCCATCAAAACTCCTTCCGCGCCGCGTGTGGCGGAAATCAATTCGACGATATATTTTTTAATGTCATCACTGACCCGTACGCTCCTGGCCTGATTTTTGAGATCGAGAATCTGGGAGAGGGAAATGCAACTTTTTAAATTTAACAACGGGTGTTGTTCCAATTGATCCTCCAGAATCATGGCCTCCTCTTCGGGAGCAACATAACCCAGACCAAAATGAAAACCGAAACGGTCCATCTGCGCCTCCGGCAAGGGATACGTGCCGGCGTTTTCTATCGGATTCTGGGTGGCGATGACGAAAAACAAATCCCCCAGATCGCGCATCTTGCCCTCGATGGTCACGCTCCCTTCCCCCATGGCTTCCAGTAACGCCGATTGCGTCCGGGGCGAGGCGCGGTTGATCTCATCCGCCAGCAGGATGTTCGTAAACACCGGCCCTTCGTGAAAATGAAACTTCTGGTCGCTCTGATCGAATATCGAAACGCCGGTGATGTCCGACGGCAGGAGGTCGGGCGTGAATTGCAGGCGCGTGAACTTCGCGTCAATGGACAACGCCAGCGCCTTGGCCAGGGTGGTCTTGCCGGTGCCGGGGTTATCCTCCAGCAGAACATGACCGCCGCTGATCAATGCCACCAGCAATTTCCGGATGGCAGACGTCTGGCCGCGGATCACGGTTTCAATATTATCGACAATGCCTTGAACCAACTCCTGGGCCACGGATTGCGTGTCTGTTTTCATATCAGCCTTTATTCAATCAATTGATATATTTAGTGTAAGGGGTGAAGGCGTGGGGGTCAATTCAGGATAAATCCTGACAAAACAGGGGATTTAGCTGGCCTGCGGGGGGAGGCGGCGAACCGCCGCCTCTTGCCCAGAGGGGGAACTGGCTAACGGTTTACGGCCACCGAGGGTCGTTGAGCGCAATTTACGGTTTTAAATTATCTGCGGCGATTCGCCGCCTCCGGGCAGGAGATCTTCGAGGAAAAACGCGGCCAGTTCCGAGCGGCTGGCCAGGCCGGTCTTCTGGTAAATCGACTGCGACTGCTGTTGCACGGTTTTGAGCTTGGTATTGCGGATGTCCGCAATCTCTTTGAGGCTGATTCCCTTGAGCAGTAGAAATCCGACTTCCTGTTCCGCCGGGGTCAGGTCCCACTGGCTGAACTGGCCTTCGATTTTCTGCGAGAGCCCGGCCAGCAGTTGATGCGTCTCTTGCTTCCACTGCTCCTTCTCCCGGTGGACGCGGTCGAGGTCGCCCTTGAGCACCGTGACTTCCTGCCGGGCGCTCAGCAACTGCCGCACCCCCATCACGAACACCCCGCCACTGAAGGCGAACAGGATGCCTTCGATAATAAGGTGCCACTCGGTACTGCCGCTCTGGTAATCGTTGATCAGGTCCTGCGCCACCAGCACGGCGAACAGGCCGGACCACACCAGCATCATCCAGATCGCTTTTCGGGCATCCTCCATTTGGCCTATGGCTCCTTTTATCTCTTTATTTCATAACCGGTTGCCGATCCACCAAAGTCCGGATGGTGTTTTTTCATCGTCCGGCCAACACTAGACGTGTAAGAAAGAATAATTTTGAAACCGGAGGATACCATGTTTGATTTACCGTTACATCCCATCGTTGTGCATTTTCCCATCGTGCTCGGCGCCCTGCTGCCCTTGCTGGCCATCCTCCTGTGGTGGGCCATCATAAAATGGCAGTGGACACCCAAAGTCTGGGCGTTGGTCGGCGCCGTGGCGCTGGCGTACAGCCTGTCCGCCGTGACCGCCGTCCAGCTTGGGGAAGCGGACGAAGAGAAAGTCGAGAAAATTGTTTCCGAAAAGGTGATCGAGGAACACGAGGAAGCCGGGGAGTTGATCCCGTGGATCGCGGGCGCCCTGTTCCTGATATCGCTGGGAGGCTTGACCGTGAAGTACTCGAAGCAGGCCCGGCTGGCGTTGATCGTGCTCAGTCTGGTGGCGGTGGCGCCGCTCATCAATGCCGGACATACCGGCGGGACGTTGGTCTACATACATGGCGCTTCGGTAGCGCACTTGTCCCCCGACCACAAAGCCGCGATCCAGTCCGGAAAAATTTTAGAACTTCATGAGAAGGGCGATCACGGGCACGAGGACGATGACGGCCACGATAAAGACGATTGAGGTCAATCCCTCATGTCGCCGGGATGCTCTCGGGTCACTCCCCGATACTTCCCGGCGG
>CBDVDB010000313.1:0-2785 GCA_965372625.1 uncultured Nitrospinaceae bacterium | reverse complement strand
CTTTAGTTTTCTTTTTTACTGTGGTTTTCTTTTTGGGACTTTTACCCGCTTTTTTGGCAGGGGCCCGCTTTTTAGACGCAGAGGTTTTTTTCTTCGCCGACGTGGTTTTAGATTTCTTCACTTTTTTCTTCACTGACTTTTTCTTTTTAACCGCCACTTTAGAGTCTCCTGACCAATTCGTTTGATAGAAGATTTATGGGGAGTCCCGGATACCATTTTGAGCAAACCGGACGGGAAACCGGCTGGAATTCATCTCCAAAATTCAAATAACACCAAATAAATCAATGGAATAGGCCGCTTCAGGTCCAAAAACTGCCCCCAAGGGTATCACTAGCCGATTAAAAGTACAAGAAATTATGTAACGGGTCGAAATGCCATTCTTTTTCATGTCAGGGCTCAGCGGAAAGTGGAATTATGGGCATTCGTAATCCACGGCCACTATTTGAGCA
The DNA here is from genome assembly GCA_965372625.1 of uncultured Nitrospinaceae bacterium. GTDB lineage: Bacteria > Nitrospinota > Nitrospinia > Nitrospinales > Nitrospinaceae > SZUA-226. The sequence goes on along the minus strand of CBDVDB010000313.1, from coordinate 2,336 downwards.
CAGAGGGACCGGGCCAGTTGAATGACCGGTTGATGGAGTTCATGCTCTGCATAAGCCTGCAACCCCTTCCGGGTTTTAAAATGGGTGGTCAATACGAGGTCGAACGATCTTTCAGAGCCTTTAAAATCCTCTCCCACCTCAAGGTAATCCAGTGTTTCGATTTTGCCGCTCATTCCGTTCAGAGCAGAGGCCAGTGCTTCAAGGTTATCAGGGGATTTTTCCTTCATTTTGAACATTACGATGTGCTTGACCATGCCGTCGCTCCTGATAATGGGGTGTTGCCGATTTGATAAATCCGGGATATGTTAATCTCTCCAGTCAGCAATCGTGGCTGGGTTTTTGTAAAAATTCGAAGTATTATATAGGCTTTTGCAAAGTAATTTGTGAATTTAATTCCGAAAAGCGGGTAGATATGTCCTGGTTACTGGGCGCTGGATTGGGATTTCTTCGCGGTGGGCCTCTCGGGGCTCTGGTGGGGGGAGCCGTCCAGCATGTGATGACAAAAAAAGTCCGAAAGCTCATACGCAAGGGCTTGCCGGGAGTGGTGGACGAGTCGGCGTTTGTCACCTGTATCATTGTCGTGATGACCAAACTGGCCATGGTCAAGGGACATATGACCCCGAGAGAAGTGGAGACCATTTACCGGTTCTTTGTAAAAAACCTGAACTATTCCGAGAATGATCTCGACTCCATCAATAGGGTTATCCGGGAGACGGGGCGGGTGAACCCCGATCTGATCCCGGTTATTCAAAAATATAAATCTTCCGCCCAATCCCGGTACCGGAGCCTGTTACTGGTGTTGTCTTACCAAATCGCTCTGATTGAGGATTCGCTCACCGGGGAGGTTCAGGAAGGGATCAATGAATTGGCCCGCCTGCTGGATATTTCCATAGAAGAGCATGACCAAATTCGTCAAAAGTATTCCCTGGACGTTCTGGTGACTCCCTTTACTGTCCTGGGAGTGGCCTCCACGGCGACCAACGACGAAATTAAAAAGGCTTACTGGCGGATGGCTTCCCAATGCCATCCCGATAAGGTGACGCATTTGGGAGAAGATCAGGTGGAGGAAGCGCATCTCAAATTTCTGGAAATTCAGGAAGCGTATCAGGAATTGGAAAAAACGCGGAAATTTTGAGTTTTACCTGGATGGCGGTTCAACGGCTTTTGGTTTTCACTGACTCGCCGTTGTCAGAATCCGGGTTTGCTTCTTCATCGGAATTTTGAGGGGAGGACTTGGGCGGGTATTCAGATGCGATCTTTCGCAGAATGATGGAATTGATTTTTCTTTTACTGGCTTCCTTCACTGTTAAGCGGAATCCATTGATAGTGATCTGATCCCCCGCGACAGGGATTTTTCCCAGATTTTCGATCATCAATCCGGCCAGGGTTTCATAGTCCCCTTCGGGCAGATCCAATTCCAATTCTTCATTCACAGCCCCGATTTCCTTGTCGCCCTCAATAAGATAACCGCCCTCATCATAGATCTCATACTTTTTGTGAGGTTCGTCGTATTCATCCTCAATTTCTCCGACGATTTCCTCGACAATATCCTCGATCGTGATAATACCAATACAACCGCCATATTCATCGACGACAATGGCGATATGCAATCCTCTTTGCTGAAGTTCCTTCAACAAATCGTCCAGCTTTTTATTGGGCGGCACGTAATAAGCGGGACGAATCAGGTCCGTAATGGGTGAGTCGTCCTGCGGTACGGTTAAAAGGTCAAAAGTATTTAAAATGCCGATCAGGTTGAACATGCGGTCATGAAAAACGGGGAGCCGGGAAAATCCGGTTTCATTGGCGATTTGATTGGCTTCCCGCACGGTGGCCGCGTGGCTGATGGCGTAAGTCTGGATCAGGGGCACCATGATCTGTTCCACGCGGGTTTCCCCGAAATTGAAAATCCGGTGAATCATTTTCTTTTCGTCGATGTCCAGTTCCGAAGACAGGAAATCAGGGTGGGAAATATACCGGATCTGCTCGCGGCTGATCGGGGTCAGGTTCACCTGGTGCGCTCCTCTGAGAATCAGCCGCAGGAAGAAGTTGTAGATGGCGCTGAACAGGGTGATGACCGGAGACAATACCCGGCAAATCAGATTGAGCGGGTGGATGAAAAATGGCATCATGCTGTCCGGCCGGCTTTGAAAAATGACTTTGGGAATGATTTCCCCGCCGAACAAAATAAAGGGCGAGATGACCGCCATGGCGGCAAAATCCCCCCATTCACCGAAGTGGGTAATCATGAACCCGGTAAAGACCGCCGACGAGCAGACCACGGCGACATTGGTACCGAGAGAGGTGGTGGCAAACAGCCGTTCCGGTTTTCCGAGCAG
>CBDVDB010000312.1:0-2790 GCA_965372625.1 uncultured Nitrospinaceae bacterium | reverse complement strand
TTTACCGACCCGGAATGGCAGGATGCCCGCACCGACGGCGAATTGATGTGGATCCTGAAAAACAGCAGTCCCGGCACCGGCATGCCCCGCCGGGTGGGCGTCGTCATCACCGAAGAAGAAGGCTGGAACGTGATCCAGTTTATCCGCACCTTCCGAAAAGCTCCGTAAAATCGGCCGCTACCCAAAATCCTCCGAATTTTCCTGTTAAAAACCTTCCGAGTGTGATTATACCGGGTTGCGGAAGTCATGAGGTGAGGGTATGATCTTTATTGCTTGAGGCCTCGCCTCATGTATTCCGGGGCTGGAATATTCTTTGAAATGACATCAAGGATTGAAACAGGAATATTAAAATAGGAGACCGTAAGATGAGATTATTAGGATTATTTCTTGTGATTATTTTAATGACTGCCTGTGGTCAGGGTGACAGTAAAAAGGAAGAAGCAGCGGATCCGGCTAAGGTTGAAACAACGGAAACACCGGCGGAGACCGCTCCGTCTGAAGAGGGAGGTTCAACTCCAGAGACAAATGATCCCGGAGAGGTGCCTGATGTATTAGTTACTCCTCCCACCGAAGAAAAGTAGCCGGAGGATCCTCGGGAGTAAAATCAGCCGGCTGAATGCGAATTGTGAAAAGGGAGACGAGATATATGAGTATGAGGATGACGGGTTTATTTTTTTCGATTCTTTTAATCGCCGCCTGCGGCCAGGACGATAAAAAGACGGAAAAGCCTGCGGATCAAACTCCCGCCGAAAGCGGGCAGGCCGAAGCGGAGGACACGTCTTTCTACGTTCCGGTTCCCGCGATGGTTCATCCCGTGGATAATCCCTGGTCCCAGGAAAAAGAAGACCTGGGGAAATTATTGTATTTCGATCCACGTCTCTCCGGTGACAATTCGATCAGTTGCGCCACCTGCCACCACCCGGATAAAGGATGGGGCGACGGCCTGCCGCGCGCGATAGGTTTCGGCGGTGAGGAGTTGGGGCGTCACTCCCCGACGGTGATCAACAGCGGTTATTTTGAGTTGCAGTTCTGGGACGGCCGCGCGCCTTCGCTGGAGGAACAGGCCAAGGGTCCCATCCAGGCCGCCGGTGAGATGAATCAGAAAGTGGATGAGTTGATCCAGGAACTGAACGACCTGCCGGAGTATGTGGAACGGTTCGGTAAGATTTTCGGCGAGTCGGGCGTTACTTTCGACAATATCGCTAAAGCCATCGCCACGTTCGAGCGGTCGGTGGTATCCAAAAACTCCGCCTACGATAAATATATAGCCGGAGATAAAGAAGCGATGTCCGCGTCCGCGGTCAACGGCATGGACCTGTTCTTCGGCAAGGGCAAGTGCGCCCTTTGTCACAACGGCCCGGTGTTCACCGACAGCGGGTTTCATAATATCGGCGTCCAACAGCACGGTCCCTTGAAGGAAGACCTGGGACGCTTTAATGTATCCAAAGACCCTGCGGATAAAGGTGCTTTCAAGACGCCGGGTCTGCGGAGCGTTTCCCAAACCGCACCCTACATGCATGACGGCAGTGCGGCGACGTTGAAAGACGTGGTCGACTTTTACGACCGGGGCGGGGATATCGCGGAAAACCAGAGCGGCCTGATTACACCTTTGGGATTGAGCGATCAGGAAGCGCTGGATCTGGTTGAATTCCTGAAAGCGCTGGATGGGGAAACGGTCGGTGTCAGTATGCCGGCATTGCCGGGTATGACCGATGCCAGCGAAAAATGAGGTGTTGCGATGCGCTTGAATGCAGGGGGTGCAAGGCTTCCGGGTTGGCGGCTGGGTTTACTGGGGATGATGCTGATCGGGCTGATTCTGCCCGGGCTGGTGGCCGCCAAGCACGAAAAGGGACATAAAGAGACTTCCAGCATTTGTCCGCAACCGCGCCAAACGCCGACCGCTCCAGCCGATTTTCTGAAAATGAAAAATCCTCTGGAAGCGACGCCGCAGAATATTCTGGCCGGCAAAACCCTGTTTCAGGTGGACGCCAAGCCCAGCGCCTGCCGGATTTGTCATGGCATCAGTGGCGATGGTTTGGGCATCATGTTCCACCGCGTAAAGACCAAGCCGAGAAACTTCACCTGTGTTTTCACCATGGACGATCTTCCCGACGGGCAGTTGTTCTGGGTCATTAAAAACGGCTCTCCCGGTACGGGCATGCCGTCGTTCAACTATCTGGAAGACGAACAGGTGTGGCAATTGATCCTGTACCTCAGAAGCTTTTCCAAAGAGAAATAGCTTTCATTTTTAGAGAATGGTGTATGCGCTTTAGATGTTTTCTTTTTTTCGTATCGGCCGGCCTGTTCTTTTTTTGGAGTGTGGACGGACCGGGTGGTGTGCTGGCGGCCGAAAGGTCCTCAGAGGAAAACCTGTTGCTCGTCATGCACCAGGGAAGGGCGCACGGCGGCCGTCATGAGCGGCATCAGCAGCACCACGGCATGGGCCGCGCGGGTAAGGGAATGTGCCCGCAGACCCGGGTCACTCCCCAGGCGCCTGCCAAGCTCGCCCAACTGAAAAACCCGTTCCAATCCAACGCGGAAAATTTCATCAAGGGGGAATCGCTGTACCAGTGGACGGCGGAGCCCAACCCCTGCAAGATTTGCCATGGCCCCACCGGCAACGGAATGGGGATGATGGCGCAGGGCCTGGCCGCCATGCCCCGCAACTTCGCCTGCTCGGAAACCATGAAAGACGTCTCCGACGGGCAGATGTTCTGGATCATCAAAAACGGTGCGCCCGCCACCGGCATGCCCGCCTACAAATTTCTCTCCGACGACGAAATCTGGAAA
>CBDVDB010000311.1:0-2802 GCA_965372625.1 uncultured Nitrospinaceae bacterium | reverse complement strand
GAATTGTGCCAGGGGACCATCGATAGCCGTTAAAGGTTAACCCGTTCCCCCTCCGGGTAGGAGCCCTCGCTAGAGGGTCAGAATTCAATGCGGCCGTTATCGATTTTGCGCATGAAGATTTGGAGGGTGGCGGAAGCGTACAAGACAACGGCGAGGTCCTGCAGGCCGTCCTTGTTGAAGTCGGCGCCGGCGATGGCGCGCGGCTGGCGGCCCACCGGGTAATTGAAATGCGGGAAGATGAACGACCCGTCGCCACGGCCCTGCAGTAACGAGATGCTCCCACTGCGCACGTTGCTGACGATCAAGTCCGGTATCCGGTCCCCCGAAAATTCTCCCGATATGATATAGCCCGGGCCTTTCTCCCCGGCGAAATCCTCCTGCCGTTGAAAACCGCCTTTACCGTCGCCCAGAAAAATGGTGAGGCTGTCCGCCATCGCGCTGGAAATGATCAAGTCCAGATGGTTATCGCCGTTCATATCGCTCTGTGTAATGTAACTCGCCTGTTTGCCGCCTTTGATTTTTTTTGGAAGTTGAAAGGTGCCGTCGCCGTTGCCGTTATAGATGCGGATGAAATCCATCTTTACGCCGTTGAAGGCGATGGCGAGGTCCTGATTGTTATCGCCGTTGTAATCTCCCGAGACCAGCCGCGCCGGGGTGCCGGGTGCAATATAAGCTTCCGCTTGTTTGAAGGTGCCGTCGCCGTTGCCGAGATAAATAATCAACTTGTCGAACCGGAGCGTCACCGCCAGATCCGCCTTGCGGTCGTTGTTAAAATCCCCGGTGGTGATGGCGATCGGAAGTTTGCCGGTTTTTACGGGATCGAGTATTTTGAACACACCGTCTTTTTGTCCCAGGATGACGGAGAAATTGCCGTCGCCGTAATTGCAGACCGCCACGTCGGGAATGCGGTCGCTGTTGAAATCCGCCACCGCCAGAGCCATCGGTTCGCGGCCGGTTCTCATCACGAACGGTTCCTTGAACGTGCCGTCGCCGTTGCCTTCGAAAAACATCAGGGTATGGTCGTTGGTATTCGGGACCAGGATGTCCGGGAAGTCGTCGTTGTTCATGTCGCGGGCGACCACCGTGGCGGGTTTAGTACCGACTTTGTAGGCGATGGGCAGGCCGAACGGTTCGGGATCCCGGGCGCCGGGGCCGCATCCGGTAAAGAATCCGGCCAACGCCGCGGTAACGAAACCTGCCAGTATCAGACGAGTCACATGAATTCTCGGGTTGAAGAGGATTGGGCGACTTTCGTTTCGCCCTGTGGGACTGGGCCGCTTTTCCTCCCCGGTTACGGGGCCTGTAAGGGAGGGCGCAAGCTGTTGCAATCAAACCGCTTCCCACGAATCCCGATTTATACAGGATGTGCCCAGCCATGTAAAGCCGGGAATCACCTTGACACGGCCCTTTTTAATACCGTAATCTATTTAATAACAATAACTTAATGTTGCCCCGCCATGATCCCCTTGCGACAGCTTATGGTTCGTCTCGTTCTGTGCCTGCTGGTGGCGCTGACCCTTTCCAATTGCATCGGCGTTCCTTATTACGAGCAGAACCCTTATGCCTCCTACAACGGCCCCGACGGTGTTTATCATCCGGTGAAAAAGGGCCAGACCCTGTACGCCATCGCCAAAGCCTACGGGATGCGGGTCGACGAGTTGCAACGGATCAATGGCATCTGGCAACCGGCGGCATTGGAAGAGGGGCAGTATCTCTGGATTCCCAACGCGGACCGGATCGTGTATGTGGCGCCGACGGTACCGGGCACACCGGGAGTTGTCAAAAAGCGCCCTCCCAAAAAAAAGGCGCGCCCCAAACCAAAAGCCGTATCCGCTAAGAAAAAACTGATGTGGCCGGTCAAGGGCGGCGTGTTGACGTCGCGCTTCGGCACCCGCAACGGCAAGAACCATCACGGCATCGATATCGGCGCACGCCGGGGAACTCCCATCCTGGCTTCGAGTAGTGGCACGGTCAAGTTCAGCGGGTGGGGTCCGACGGGATACGGCCTCATGATCATCATCAAACATCCCGGCAATCTCACCACCGTGTACGCGCACAACTCCCGTAACCTCGTCAAAGAAGGAAAGAAGGTCAAGCGCGGCCAGACGATCGCGCGGGTCGGCAAAACCGGACGGGCCAGCGGACCGCACCTGCATTTCGAAGTGCGCAACGACACGCATCCCAAAAATCCCCTGCTGTACCTCAAAAAATGATATTCTCCATTTTTTAAATTAGACCCCCATCCGTCAACCGTTTTGAAAATTGAATCGCCCGAAAGGAATAGTATGGAAGCGCTGAAACAGAGCATCCGGGACATCCCCGATTTTCCCAAGGAAGGCATCGTCTTCAAGGACATCACGCCGCTGTTGGGCGACGCCGTGCAGTTCACTAAAGTGGTGGACCATTTCAAGGAACGGTACACGGGCAAGAAGATCGATCACGTGGTGGGTATCGAGGCGCGCGGGTTCATCTTCGCCGCCACTCTCGCCTATGCGCTGGGGGCGGGATGCGTGATGATCCGCAAGCCCGGCAAACTCCCGTATAAAACCTTTCAGCAAACCTACGATCTCGAATACGGCACCGATACCGTCGAGATTCATCAGGACGCGCTCAAGGAGGGCGAGCGCGTGGTGGTGATCGACGACGTGCTCGCCACCGGCGGCACCATGGCCGCGACCATCGATCTGATCCGCGACAATTTCAAAGCGGAAATCATCGAAGCCGCCTTCATCATCGAACTCAAATTCCTCAAAGGCCGCGAAAAATTGAAAAACCTGCCGATGTATTCTCTGATTCAGTTTT
>CBDVDB010000310.1:0-2811 GCA_965372625.1 uncultured Nitrospinaceae bacterium | reverse complement strand
GGAAGCAGTAGTCGTACCGGATGCTGAACCGGAAGTAGAGATGGCAGGCAACCCGGAGGGCACGGAATCCCCGGTGGCCGCTACGCAACAGGCTCCGGCGTCCATTCAAATGGTGGTGATCAAGGTAGCGGAAGGGTCGACCTTGAATGTAAGGGCGGCACCCTCTGCCACGGGAGAAATCCTGGGTTATCTGGAAGGCGGCGACATGATGCCTTTCACGAAGGCAGTGGGGGATTGGTATCAGATCGAAATCGAGGAAGAACTGTACGGCTGGGTTAATAAAAAGTTTTCCGAAATTCGGACGGTCACCGCCGAAGCTTCTTTGGCTTCAGAGCCGGAAGAAGAGTTGCCTGAAGAGATGGCGAGTACCGAATCTCCGGTTCAGGCTGAGCCCGAAGAGTCTGCCGCCATGGTCGTGATTCAGGTGCGGGAAGGGTCGACCCTGAATGTGCGGTCCGAGCCCACTCCCCAGGGAGAGGTGGTGGATATACTGGTCCGCGGGGATCAGGTCCCTCTGATCGAAGAGAAAGACGGGTGGTTCCATGTTCAGGTGAGCGCCGATGATACGGGTTGGATCAGCAAAAAGTTTTCCGCCATCCAGACCGGAACCACTGCCGGAATTCCGGAGTCAGCGCCGCAGGAAAAAGTGGTGAAGCAGGAGACCCCCAAACGGGCTTCCGAAACCCCCGTCACTACGGTCATTGTGATCCAGGTGAAACAGGGATCTTCCTTAAATGTACGGTCCGGGCCCTCTTCCAAGAGCCAGGTGATGGGCAGTTTGGCCAGCGGCGATATGCGGCCCCTGATGAAGGAATCGGGCGAGTGGTATCAGGTCGAACTTCCGGACGGAACAACCGGATGGGTCAGCAGTAAATTTTCCGGCAAGATGGATGTCATATCCAACGTCATTCCCGGTCTCTAATCCCATAGTGCGCAAACTGCGGGCGCTAACACGAGCCACGCCGCCCCTCCCGTTTTAAAATTTTTCCTTTTTGAAATTGAAACCTGATACAACATCAGGATTTCCGCGTCTTTTGGAGGAATGACTGATGCAAGCGGTGATCCTGCTGGCCGGTTACGGATCGCGTTTAAAGCGTGACGATATCCCGCACAAATGCCTGTTGCCTTTTGGCGACGAAACCCTGCTGTCGCGCCACCTCAGCGTGTTGGAGTCGCTCGGTATGGAGGAGACGGTGCTGGTAGTGGGGTATAACAAGGAGGCCGTCAAAAGTTACACCCGGGGTCTGGACCTGAAGATGCCGGTGGAGTTCGTGGATAACGACCGGTACGAAACCACCGGGAATACGCTATCACTGGTGATGGGACTGCGTGGCCGGCAGGGGGACTTTCTGGTGATGGACGGCGACGTGCTGTATCCCCGGTCCACGCTGGTGGAATATGTCCGCCAATCCCGGCCCTCCTCTTTTGCGGTGACGCCGGTGGACATCAATGATACCGAGGCCACCAAAGTGCTTCTGCGGGAGGACCAAACTATCGAATCCTTCATTACCAAGCGGGATTTGACCCGGGAGGAGCAATCGAAATTTCATATGGCGGGCGAGGCGATCGGGTTTTTTATGCTGACCCGGCAGGTGGCCGACTCTATTATTTCCCGGTATGACCGGGAAGAAGCCCGCTTTAAACAAACCCTCTGGGAAATTATCTTTAATGAAATAACCCCTCATAATGAGATACGCCCCTACCTTATCCCGGGTGGGGGATGCATAGAAATAGATACAGAGGAAGACTACGAGTCTGCCCTCCAGCTATACGCGTCCCAACCCGAAAGCTATTGAATTTCCTCCATATAGAGCGGCCCCCGAGGTTCCTCGCTTAGTATAATTATCTGAAAAATAACGAATTGCCCGAAAATAGTCCCCTAATTCAGGGTGACTCTGCACGGAATCTGCATAATTATGATTAAATTTTGCACATTAAGCCGATTTAATATTAAAAAATCATACATATAAACTTATAAGTGAATATTTATCATAATATTTTATAGAATAGCACTGTTTAATAAGCCTATTTTCCACTATTTGTCTATTATTGTAAATTTTAAGGCCAGGGTAAAATATTTGGCACATCTCTTGCTTTATTGGTAATGACTTTGGAATTACTCTTTAACCTTTTGAAATATTTGGAGTGAAAGAAATATGGAAGCGTTACAGGGATTGGCAAATCAACTTCATTTTTCACTTACCACGAGTCAAATTATCATCAGTCTTGGCATTCTGGCTTTGGGAGCCATTTGGGGACGTCTGAAAGCCGGGGCGTTGCTTTCTCTCGGCACATTCGCTTATTGGAGCTATATCGCCAATGAGCCAGTTCTGCTCCAGATGGCATTCAATAATGTTCATATAGTCGTTTTGACCGGAGCCTTGGGTCTGTTTTTGGGATTCATGCTTATTTATGCCTGGGCCACGCCTTCATCCCGGTAAAGGTGGGGTTTTCTGTTTTTGGGGGTAAAGTATCGTGTTTGATGTTACGAATTGCGCAGTCACTATAGACATCATTATTATGGTTTTTGGCATGATCGGATTGTGCCTGATCTGGTCGCGTTATTTTACGGCATTGTTTATCGGCTATCTCTTTTCCATGTACTGGGTGTACACCCTGTACCAGACCGACCTCCTCCAGATGATGGGTCAGAATGCGTTTTACTGGTCCGGCGCCGGGTCGCTGGCGCTCGGCAGTATTCTGTGGGCCATCATCAATGTCATGCCGGGAAGGTATTAACTTTCCGGAGCTACCTCCTCCTCTCCAAGTGCTATAATCGAGTACCGGGGTTGACCTCCCAGCCCCGGTACC
>CBDVDB010000309.1:0-2815 GCA_965372625.1 uncultured Nitrospinaceae bacterium | reverse complement strand
AAATCCGAATGAGCCGGAGGTCATCGTTGAGGAACTCCCCGAGCCCGAAGAAGCAGAAGACTCGGATGAGCCGGAGATCATCATTGATGAACCGGTCGAGCCGTTGGATTCCGAAAATCCGGATGAACCTGATGATCCGAAAACTTCTGATTGAGCGATTATGAGCGAGCCCATCAATTTAAAAAAATATCATGCCTTCGCGGAGACGATCTCTTTCGTCAAAAAAAGGGGTCGTGTCAATCGCGTCACGGGTCTGATTATCGAAGGCGACGGCCCGCCCGTTTCCCTGGGAAGCCTGTGCACCATTATTTCCAATCAAAGAGACAAGACGGTGGATGCCGAAGTGGTGGGCTTCCGCGATCAAAAAATTCTGCTGATGCCGCTGGGCGATATGACCGGCATCGAACCGGGAAGCCTCATCGAATCGAAAGACGAGGCCCCCCTGTTCAACGTCAGCGACGGTCTGCTGGGGCGCGTTCTGGACGGCAACGGCCAACCGCTCGACGGCCTGGGCCCGGTTCCTCTGGGAATCGATTACCCGATTTTCGGCACGCCGGCCAATCCGCTCGACAAAGACCGGGTGCGGCAACCGCTGGACGTCGGTATCCGCGCCATCAACGCTCTGCTGACCTGCGGCAAGGGGCAACGGCTGGGAATTATGGCAGGCACGGGGATCGGTAAATCGATCCTGCTGGGCATGGCCGCCCGCAACACTTCGGCGGATGTCAACGTGGTCGCGCTGATCGGCGAACGGGGACGCGAGGTCAAAGAATTCATCGAAGACAATCTGGGGGAAGAAGGACTGAAAAAATCGGTGGTAGTGGTGGCGGCTTCGGATCAACCGCCGTTGGTGCGGCTCCGGGGTGCGTTCATCGCCCATACGATCGCCGAATATTTTCGCGATCAAGGCAAAGACGTCCTGTTGATGATGGATTCGGTGACCCGCTTCGCGCTGGCGCAAAGGGAGATCGGGTTGTCGGTCGGCGAACCTCCTACCACCCGCGGGTTCACCCCTTCCGTATTTTCCCTGCTGCCAAAACTGATGGAACGCGCGGGCACCTCCACCGGCCTGGGAACGATCACCGGGCTCTACACGGTGTTGGTGGAAGGCGACGATTTGACCGAACCCATATCGGATTCGGTGCGGGCCATTCTGGACGGACATATCGTGCTGTCGCGAAGACTGGCCTCGCACAACCATTACCCGGCCATCGACATGCTGGAAAGCATCAGCCGGTTGATGATCGATGTCGTCCCCCAGGAACATATCGAGCTGGCCCGGCGGTTCAAGGATATTCTCGCCACGTACCGCGAGGCGGAGGATCTGATCAACATCGGCGCTTATGCCGAGGGCAGTAACCCGAAGATCGATCTGGCCATTCAAAAATTTGAGGCGTTCAACCAGTTTCTGCGGCAGGATATCCGCGAATCGACTTCCATGGCGGACAGCATCAGCGGCCTCCAAAAAGTTATGGAGGGCGCCGCATGACCTTCCGGTTTGAAACCTTATTGAGATTGCGCAAGAACGCCGAGAACCTCGAGCAGCGGGCAATGGCCGAGATGCAAAATCATCTCTATGCCCGGCAAAATGAATTGCAAAATTTAAAATTCTCCGGCAAAAAAAACCGTGAGGAATTGCAGAGCCGGCTCCGGCAGGCTATTCCCGGAAAATCTCTCGGTTTATATGACAACTATTTCCGATCCCTCGGCATCCGGACTACTGTCTATGAAAAAGTGATTTCCGAAACCGGGGAAAATGTTGAAGCCAAACGGCTGGACCTGGTGGAGGCGATGAAAAAGCGGCGCGTTATGGAAATTCTTAAAGACCGTGATTTATTAAAGAAGCGGCGTAAAACGATTAAAGATGAGATCGCGTTTCTGGATGAAATTGCTTCGGCGCGGTGGCAGATGAGAGACTCATGAAAATTTTTTCCTATAAAAAAATTATGGCACTCACCGGCGCTCTTGCCTTGCTGGCGGGATCGTGGGTCTACGCCCAGAATCCGGAAACCGGGAAGACGGTAATTCAGAGTCCCCAGACTGCGCCCCAACCCGCTCAGCCCCTGGCAGGTACTCCGCCTGCTCCAACCGAACCGCCGCAACTTCCGACCCAGCCCGCTTCCGTTTCTCCAGAAACCCTGCGCCTGCTGGAGATGATCGAGCGCAAGAACCGGGAGTTGAAAAAACGGGAAGAGGAATTGCTTCTCAAGGAAAAAAATCTTCAAGCGCTGGAGAGCAAGATACTGGCGGACCTTCAAAAAATCGAGGAAGCCCTGGCACGCAGTGAAGAAATGGTGGGCATTAAAAAAGACCTCATCGAGAAAAATGTAAAATCGCTGGTCCAGGCCTACTCCAACATGAAACCGGTGCAAGCCGCCGCACTGTTGGAGCGCATGGATCAGGATATCGCCATCATCATTATTTCGCGCATGAAAAGCCGGGATGCGGGAAAAGTGCTGGGAGCCATGAATACGCGGATCGCCAAAGGCATCAGCGAAAAGATCGCCGGCAAGAAAGACAATCTCAATTAAAGTTGCGTGCCGGCCCTTCGTAAAGAGACCTTTGCATAACTCCCAAAATCGCTCCAAGGGATAAAAACCCAGAGTACTGTAGTTGCCTCATTTATGGGGCGCTTTTCAAAACCAAAACACAGATTCTTCGTCGCCTTTGGCTCCTCAGAATGACAGGGATACGTATATTGTTATTCTGAGCGCAACTTTGAATTTGGGTCCAGCGTCACGCTGGTCAAGCGGGTTCCGCCCGTTGATCCATTCCGGGCACTGCAATTCCAAACGACATCAGATACTTGATTCCC
>CBDVDB010000308.1:0-2818 GCA_965372625.1 uncultured Nitrospinaceae bacterium | reverse complement strand
ACGGGAATGAACTTTATTTTCTTGCGGACGTTTTCGGGAATTTCGGCCACGTCTTTTTCATTATCTTTGGGGATGAGGATGGTCTTGATCTTCACCCGGTGCGCCGCCAGGGCTTTCTCCTTCAGCCCGCCGATCGGCAGAACCTTACCGGTCAGTGTCACTTCGCCCGTCATGGTGATATCCTTACGCACCGGATTGCCCGTCAACGCGGAGATGACCGCCACGGCGATGGTGATGCCGGCCGACGGTCCGTCTTTCGGAATCGCGCCTTCGGGGATGTGCACGTGCAGGTCCACCTTCTGATAAAAGTTTTTGGGCAGGCCCAACTCCTCCGACCGCTTGCGCACGTAACTGATCGCCGCCTGCGCCGATTCTTTCATGACGTCGCCCAGCTTTCCGGTGAGCGTCACCTTGCCGGTGCCGGGAGTGGTGATCACTTCGATGTTGAGCAACTCGCCGCCGAACTCGGTCCACGCCAGACCGGTGGCCACGCCGACTTCGGATTGAGTGCGCTCCAGGTCCTTCGCAAACTTGGGGACGCCCAGAAACTTATCCAGTCCGGCGGGTTTCAACTCGATGGAAGTTTTCTTGCCTTTCGCGACCACCTGCGTCGCGGCTTTGCGGCAGAGCGTGCCGATTTCGCGTTCGAGATTGCGCACGCCCGCTTCCCGCGTGTATTCCTGAATGATTCTCTGGAGAATGGTCTTGCCGATCTTCAGGTTGCGGGTGGTCAGTCCGTGCTCCTTTAATTTTTTAGAAACGAGAAACTTGCCGGCGATAGACAGTTTTTCCTCCTCGGTATAACCGGGCAGGCGAATGATTTCCATACGGTCCTGCAACGGTTGCGGGATGGTGTGCAGGACGTTGGCGGTGCAGATGAACAACACCTGCGACAGGTCGTAGTCGACTTCCAGGAAGTGATCGTTGAAGTTGCAGTTTTGTTCCGGATCGAGCACCTCGAGTAGAGCGGACGAGGGATCGCCGCGGAAGTCCATGCTCATCTTGTCCACTTCGTCGAGCAGGAACACGGGATTGATCGAACCGGCCTTCTTCATGCCCTGAATGATTTTTCCAGGCAGGGCGCCGATGTAAGTTCGGCGGTGTCCGCGAACCTCCGCCTCGTCCCGCACTCCGCCCAGGGAGATGCGCACAAACTTACGGCCCATGGCGTGAGCGACGGATTTACCCAAAGACGTTTTACCCACGCCCGGCGGACCCACCAGACACAAAATGGGACCCTTCATGTTCTTGACCAGCTTCATCACCGCCAGATGCTCGACGATGCGTTCCTTGACTTTTTCCAGACCGTAATGGTCGTCGTCCAAAATTTTCTGCGCCTGCTTGAGATTGATCTTGTCCGCGCCGGGGCCTTTCTTCCAGGGCAGATCGATCAGCCAGTCGATATAATTGCGGACCACGGTCCCCTCGGCGGACATGGGTTGCATACCTTCCAGGCGCCGCAATTCCTTGTTCGCCTTTTCGTTGACCTCTTTCGGCATTTTGGCTTTTTTGATTTTATGCGTCAGTTCGTCTATGTCGGATTTGAATTCGTCGCGCTTGCCCAACTCTTTCTGAATGGCCTTCATCTGCTCGTTCAGGTAAAACTCTTTCTGACTGCGCTCCATCTGTTTGCGAACGCGGCCATGCACCCGTTTCTCAATCTTGAGAATTTCCATTTCGGATTTAAGAGTGGTGATGAGTTTGTTCAGCCGGTCTTCGGGACTGAACGTGTCGAGCAGACTCTGCTTCTCGCTGGTCTGATAAACCATATAAGAAGCGATGGTGTCGGCGAAACGGTGCGGTTCGGTGATATTGGAAATCGCCGTGATGGATTCCAGAGGAATTTTCTGGTTGAGCTTGGCGTATTGCTCGAACTGACCTTCGATACTGCGCATCAGGGCTTTGAGTTCCGCCGTGATCTGTACATTTTCCTCGATGCGGGCGACTTCCACTTCATAGTAATGAGGATTTTCTTCGAACCCGATAATGCGCCCTCTTTGCATGCCTTCCACCAGCACCTTCATCGTGCCGTCGGTGAGTTTCAGGATTTGCAGAATATTCGCGAAGGTGCCGGTTTCATAAATGTCGCCGGGTTTGGGATCGTTGGTATTGGCATTGCGTTGGGCGGCGAGGAAAATGCTTTTCTGCTCCGCCATGGCTTTTTCCAATGCGCGGACGGACTTTTCCCGTCCGACAAACAGAGGAATGACCATGAAGGGGAAGACCACGATATCCCGCAGCGGGACGAGGGGGAGTACCAGCCGTTCTGCACTCATAATCAGCTGGCCTGTTTCTGGTTGGCGTAGACCCGTAGCGGTTGCTCTCTCTTGCTGATGACCTCTTCGCTGATAACGACTTCCTCGACATCTTCACTCGAGGGTAAATCGTACATGATGTCCAGCATGATATCTTCGAGGATGGACCTGAGACCCCGCGCGCCGGTTTTACGTTTGTAGGCTTTTTCAGCAACCGCCTTAATGGCGCCGTCGGTGAATTTCAACTTGACGTTTTCAAACTCGAACAGCTTTTTGTATTGCTTGACCAGCGCGTTCTTCGGCTCCGCGAGAACTTTCATCAAGCCTTCCACATCCAATTCCCTGAGGGTAGCGGTGATGGAAAGGCGTCCGACGAATTCCGGAATGAGTCCGTACTTGAGCAAATCTTCCGGCTCCACCTGTTCCAGGGTTTCAGAAATGTCATGGGATTCCTTGGAAATCAGTTCCTGGCCGAATCCGAGCATCTTTTTACCGATGCGGTTGCGGATGATTTTATCCAGCCCCACGAAAGCGCCGCCGCAGATAAACAGGATATTGGTGGT
>CBDVDB010000307.1:0-2852 GCA_965372625.1 uncultured Nitrospinaceae bacterium | reverse complement strand
CCCCCCGAGAAAGATGCCCGCCAACATAAAATATAGAAGTACATTTTTGTTTTTCACGATGGTTTGTCCGTCAATTATTTTAAGTTGATTGCTTTACAACCTTTTGAGAAACTTTATACTGGAACTGCTAAAAATTTAATGACCCATCCAACCTGCTGCCGCCAACAGCCAAACGGAGGCTTTCATGACCGAACACGTCGAATTCACCTACCAGGGCAACTCCTACACCTTGCCTGTCATAGAAGGAACCTTTGGGGAAAAAGCCGTGGATATTTCCTCCCTGCGCACTGAAACGGGATTGATTACCTACGATCCCGGTTTTGTCTGTACCGGCAGTTGTGAAAGCCAAATCACTTTCCTGGACGGGGAAAAAGGCATTCTGCTGTATCGCGGCATCCCCATCGAACAGTTGGCGGAGCACAGTAATTTCATCGAAACGTCTTTCCTGTTGATCTACGGTCATCTTCCCAATCAAGAGGAACTGGATTACTTCGGTTACCATATCATTCACCATTCCATGATTCACGAATCGCTCAAAAATTTGTATGACGGGTTTCCCAACAACCCGCATCCCATGGCCGTCTGTAGCGCGGTTGTGGGTTCCCTGGCTACCTTCTATCAGGACCAGCTCAACGTCCAGAACGAACGGGAAATTGAAATCACCATCCACCGTCTTTTGGCCAAACTTCCCACCATCGCCGCTTACAGTTATAAAAAATCCATCGGCCAACCTTTGCCCTATCCAAAAAACGCCCTGAATTATACGGAAAACTTTCTGGACATGATGTTCTCCAACCCCTGTGAAGAGTATGAAGTGGACCCGCATGCGGCCAAAGTTCTGGATACGCTTCTTATTCTGCATGCCGACCATGAACAGAATTGTTCCACCAGCGCCGTTCGTCTGGTCGGCAGTTCCCGGTGCAACTTATATTCCTCGATATCGGCAGGGATCTACGCTCTGTGGGGCCCGCTCCATGGAGGCGCCAACCAGGCGGTTATCGAAATGCTGCAAACCATTCAGGACACCGGCGGCAATGTAAAGCAGTTTGTCGACAAAGCCAAGGATCCCAACGATTCCTTTCGGTTGATGGGATTCGGGCACCGGGTCTACAAAAATTTTGATCCCCGGTCGCGGATCATTAAGAAACTGGCGCATGAAGTTTTTGATAAGCCGGGACTCAAGGAACCGTTACTCGATGTGGCTCTGCAATTGGAAGAAATCGCCCTCAAGGACGACTATTTCATCTCCAAAAAATTATATCCCAATGTGGATTTTTATTCAGGATTGATTTACAAAGCGCTGCAAATTCCCGTCAACATGTTTCCGGTCATGTTTGCCATCGGGCGCCTGCCGGGCTGGATTGCCCATTGGGTAGAGCTGCAAGGAGACAAGGATTTTAAAATCGGTCGGCCACGGCAAATTTATCAAGGACGGGGAAAGACGGATTACACCCCTAAAAAGGAAAGAAAATAGGTGGGCTGAACCTGATAAAAATTTAAAAGCCCGGAAAATTCTACAGAGGTTCGATGGAGCATTTGAACGGATAGTTTTCCATGGCGGCGGTCAGATGAACCTGCTGAACCTTGAATTCGGCCCGCTCCAGAGGCAGGGTATCGACATGGGCCGCTCCGGAAAGGTGAACCTCCAGCATCAGTTTTTCCGCGGTATGATACTCCTTGTTAAACATCTTAACCAACATGCGAATCACAAACTCCATGGTCGTCACATTATCATCCCACATGATCACTTTATATAATGGCAGATAATCCGTCTGCTGGCGAATCTCCTCACCGGGGATCACTACGGGAGCAGGAGCCTCTGTATCAGGTAAGGTTTCGGGTAAGGTTTCGGTTGTCATGTCTACTAAATATATATAAATAAGTGGTAAAATCCAACAAGGTCTAGAAGTTTTTTCAGTTAAATTCTAGAATATCTATCCCTTTTTTTCAATACATTTATACGGATCCTGATTCATGGCCAGGCCGCTAGTAAAATATTATAAATATTTGGTTTTATTGGGCTTTTGCCTAGCACTATCGGTGCCGGGTTTCCTCTTCCCTATTTTCGCCGAAACTCCCCGGCCCCACGAAAGCTCAGCTATCATCAACTCTCAAGGGAAATATGCCTCTTTTACTCCGAGAGGGGATATCCGGCGGTTTAACGGAGAAATCCTGACTTTTGATATCGATTTCCTGTTCTTCGAAAATGCGGCCTCCGCCAAGGTGCGCTTTTACCAATACAAGGGAAAATATTACGCGACGCTGGCGGCCGAAACCAAGGGAGTGGTGGGGTTTTTCACTAATTACCGGAAACACTTTTATAAATCCGCATTCGAGATAACCGATAACGGACGCCGGGTCCAAACCACTAAATTCGAAAGGGAAGTCGTCAACGGAAATGAAAAAGAAAGAACCGATCATTTTCTGGACTACAAGTCACAAACTCACTTCTGGCTCTTGTTCACGGGAGGGGGACTGAAAGAACAACACCGCGATCCCATTGCGGAAGGCGTGTTTTATGACGATATCCTGGCGTTTTTTTACAATTTCCGCAATGGCGTCTACGGCGACCTGAAAAAAGGGCAAACTTATAAAACTGACACCCTCCCGGAAAAAAGCATGAAGATTATCGACCTTTACATCAATACGGAAAAGGAGGAGGAACAGGTCCGCATCGACGAAAACCGGCCCCGGGGCGACGAAATGCTGCTCAAGGTTCTGGTGCCGAAAGATGTCTTCAAAACCGAGGACGGCGAGTTGATCTTCTGGGCCTCAATGAACTATATTCCGCTCGAAACCACGATTAAGGATTATATCCTGTTCGGAGATTTGCATGGAAGGCTGGTCAGCGG
>CBDVDB010000306.1:0-2900 GCA_965372625.1 uncultured Nitrospinaceae bacterium | reverse complement strand
TTATCTCTTCGGATTCACACCACCGTATTCGATACCGCTGAGATCGGCCATGTCTTTTTTCCAGGTGGTCAGATCCGTTCTGCTGAATTGATTCAAATGATCGTGCCCGCAGGCCCGAGCCAACATCTGCATCAATTCCACCGAAGCCTCAAAGAACCGCGCCAGTTTTTTCGGGGCTTCATCCACATTCAGTTTTTTGCGCAACTCCGGGTCCTGGGTCGCGATGCCCGCCGGACAGTTGTTAGTATTACAGATGCGCGCGGCGATGCAGCCGATGGCCTGCATGGCGGCATTGGACAACGCAATGCCGTCCGCTCCCAGAGCCAGCGCCTTAACGAAATCGGCGGGAGTTCTGAGTCCACCGGTGATGATCAGCGTGATGTCATTATGACCGTTTTTATCGAGGAAGCGCCTTGCCCGCGCCAGCGCGGGAATGGTGGGAACGGAAATGTTATCGCGAAAGATAAGAGGCGCGGCGCCAGTACCACCGCCCCGGCCATCCAGGATGATGTAATCGGCTCCAGCCGCCACCGCGAAGGCGATATCCTGTTCAATATGCTGGGCCGAAAGTTTGAACCCTATAGGAATACCGCCGGTGATATCCCGCACCCGACCGGCAAATTTTTTAAAATCGGCGGCGGTATGCAGATCGGCGAACGTGGGAGGCGAAACGGCCGGCGTCCCTTCTTTCAGTTGCCGCACCTCGGCAATTTTTCCTATGACCTTGTTGCCCGGCAAATGTCCGCCGGTGCCCGTCTTCGCGCCCTGCCCCCCCTTGAAATGGAAGGCCTGAACGCGAGTCAGCAATTCTTCCTTGAATCCGAATTTGGCGGAGGCCAGCTCATAAAAATAGCGCGAGTTCGCGGCCTGCTCCTCCGGCAGCATGCCGCCTTCGCCGGAACAGATTCCCGTACCCGCCAGCTCCGCGCCCTTCGCCAACGACACTTTGGCTTCTTCGGACAACGCGCCGAAACTCATGTCCGACACAAAAAGAGGAATCTCCAGCCGGAGAGGTTTTTTCGCTTGCGGGCCGATGATCAATTCCGTGCCGACCGCGGCATCTTCCATCAGCGGTTGATGGTGAAGTTGCGCGGTCAGAATCTGAATATCCGCCCACTGCGGAAGCAGGGGACCCGGCACACCCATGGCCGCCACTTCTCCGTGATGCCCCACACGTTCCAGCCCATGATCGGCCAGTTCCCGAATGATTTCGAGCATCGGTTCTTCCGGAGTCGACCGCGCCGGGCCTGACGAGGACTCGGGTTTTTCAGTAACCCCCTCTTCCAACTGAGCGTGACTGCCATCACAATGCGGTGGGCGCTGGGTATATTTGCACAGGCAGAGATAAGCGTCGCCATCTTTTTTGGCGGTAAACTTTTTGGGGGTGAACGAAGTGCCGCTATGCGATCCGTCGCAAAACGGCTGATTGCCGGATCGTCCGCAGGAACACCAGAAATAGTCCTGTCCTTTTTTCAGGGAGACTTTGATCGGTTGTTGGTCGGCAATAACAGGCTTTTCCATACTTACCTCGCGTTGGCTCACGGCTTTAACAGGAAAAAAAAGAAGAATTGAACATTTCCTGGTTCGTGTAGAGTTTTGAATTTGTTTTATTTATCAAATCCTTTAACATAGAAATATATCATTATTTACCCGGGGATAGAAAAGATGAAAAATAAAGTGCAGGGAGTGGTCATGCTAGGCGCGGGGGGAGCTTTGTTATACTGGGGCTACAATATTACCCAATCCGTCTCCTCCAAATTCAATGAGGCCATTGGCGGGGCCCCGCCCGATAAAGCTATTGCGTTTATGGTCCTCGGCGGAATCTGCGCGGCCTTCGGATTTTTCAAACTATTCAAACTGCGTTAGGAGCAACGATTATGCCAGAATTCATCAAGTCAGCCACCCAAATCAAAGCGGCGGGGGATAGGGAAAAAATCATCAGGGAATACGTCGGTAGTGTGAACACCGAAATGACGAATATCAGCATTGCCCATATGGAGAGTCCGCCAGGCTGGAAGGAAATGGGGCAAACCCCCGAGTTCGACGAATACACCGTGGTATTGAAGGGGACTCTGTTTGTTGAAACACACGAAGAGACTTTCGAGGTGAACGCGGGCCAGGCTATTATTATCCGCAAAGGAGAATGGTTACGCTACAACACGCCGGGCGGCGCGGAATATATTTCGGTCTGCCTGCCGGCCTTCACCGAGGACACGGTTCACCGCGACGACGTGTAGGGGATTTTTAACGCGGACTCACTTCTTTCCTGATATTACGATTCTTCCAAGGCTGGATAATCGATGTAACCGACTTCGGTGCCGCCGTAAAACGTTTCGGCATCCGGTTCGTTCAATTCTGTACCGGCGGCAAAACGTTTCGGTAAATCCGGATTGGCGATGAACAACTGACCGAACGAAACCATATCCGCCCGGCCCTCTTGGATAGCTTCCTGACCCCGCTTCAGATCGTATTCCCAATTGGCAATGTACGGCCCCTTGAAAGCCAGTTTCAATTTTGCAAAATCAAACCGGTCCGCCGATTCCAGGGCTTCCACGACATGCAAGTAAGCCAGGTCGAACCGATTCAAAGCGTTCGCCGCATACTCAAAAGTAGTTTGCGGGTCGCTGTCGGACATGGTGTTGAACCCTCCGGCGGGTGATAAACGCACGCCCACGCGACTCTGCCCCCACACTTCCGTCACCGCCTGAGTGACTTCCATTAAAAACCGTGTGCGATTTTCGAGCGAGCCACCGTACTTGTCGGTGCGCTGGTTGGTCCCGTCGCGCAGAAACTGGTCGATCAAGTAACCATTGGCGCCGTGGATTTCCACTCCATCGAATCCCGCCTCCATCGAATTTTTTGCGGCCTGGCGATACTGGTCCACGATTCCGGAAATTTCA
>CBDVDB010000305.1:0-2901 GCA_965372625.1 uncultured Nitrospinaceae bacterium | reverse complement strand
AAACCTCCGGTAGCCGATCAGATCAGGGAGTTCAGTAATGAAATAGCCAGGCGGGTGCACAAGGAAATACAGGAATTACTGGACAAGGAGTTGAAAGTCCTCAAGAAAGAGAGAGATAAAAAACGGTATACCGTCGAGGAAAGAATCGCGAAGCAGGAGGGGATCATCAAAGACAATCCCCAAAACGCCGATGCTCATTTTGCCCTGGGTGAAGTGTATGATGAAGTCAGAGACGGCGCCAGCGCCATCGTTCATACCCAGATTGCCGAACAGTTATTCCTGGAGCAGAAAAATAAGAAGGGCCTTGCCGAATCCCGGCGCAGCCTGAGATGGTTTTTTGAAAAGTACGAGTACAAACCGGAAGATTTTCTTTTGAATTAACGGTAACCCCGAACATTCACCGGACGGTCAGGGGTTGTATCCCTTGACCTCCGACAAATCAGCCCCTTCGAGCTTGGTTCCCTTGAGATTGGCGCCGGTCAGGTTGGTTTCGTGGAGTTTGGCGCCGGTCAGATTGGCATCACTCAGATCGGCCTGGGACAGGTTGGCCTGATCGAACTCGGCGTGGTGCAGATTGGCGCCTTTCAATTGAGTTTTCACCAGCGAAGCCCCCTTGAGTTTGGCTCCGGCCAGGTCCGCCCCTTCGAGATTGGAACCATCGAGTTTGGCCTTTCTGAGGTTGGCGCCGGTCAGGTAGACGTGTTTAAGAGAAGCCTTCTCCAGGACCGCTTCCTGCAGGTGGGCCCGGCTCAAATCGGAGTTATCGAGTTTTGCCTCGTTGAAATTCGCCCCTTCCAGATTCGAATCGCTGAGATCCACTCCCTCCAGATTAGCGTTGCCGAGTTTGGCGCGGCTGAGATTGACTCCCCGCAGGTAGGCGCCTTTCAAATTAGCTTCGTTCAGTTTGATCCGGTTCATGTGGGAACCTTCGAGGCTGACTTTCAATAACAGGGCGCCTTTCAAATCGGCAATATCCAGATTGCACTCGCTCAGGTTCGAACCCTCCAAGTTGGCCCGCCGCAGGATGGCGCCGTTGAATTTGGCGCGGCTGATATCGGCGTCCGTGAGCTGGGCTTCCGTTAGATCCGCTCCGGTAAAATCGACACGGGTGAGGCGGGCGTTATTGAAATCGGCGCCGAACATTTTAGCTCCCTTAACTTCGGCCCTCATCAGATTAGCTTCCCGCAGATTGGTTTCATAAAACACGCCGATACTGAGCTTGGAATCGGAAAGATCGGAATGGCTCATGTCCGCGTTCTTGAAATTGGCGCGGGACAGGTCGGCATTGTTCATCGTCACGTGGGACAAATTGGCCTTCAGAAAATCCGCTTTGTTGACGATGGATTCGTTCAAATTGGCCCGGGCCAGATTGGCCTCTTGCAATTTAGCGCGGCGCAGGTCGGCCCGCTCCAGATTGGCTTCCGTCAGGTTGGCCCGGTTGAGTTGCGTATCGTTCATGATGCAGTCCATCAACTGCGCCTTCGTAAGGTCCGCTTCGTCCAGCACGCAATCGGAGAGATCGGAGTCCGAAAGATTCGTCCCAATCAGCTTGGATGCGGTAATATCCGCCCCATAAAAATTCAGGCCGGACAGATCGAGTCCGGAGAGGTTTTTACCTTTGAGATTTGGAATTTCCTCCTCCGGCTCCTCTTCCGGCTCCTCCTCGTCTTTGTCTTCATCTTCATCCGGGGAGGATTCGTCTTCTTCTTCCATCTCCGCTTCGGGAGGTTCCGGTTCCTCTTCTTCGTCTTCTTCCATCTCCGCTTCGGCTTCGATCCGCTCTTTATATTCCTTGAGCTGGTTCAGAATGTCCTCGACCTCTTCGCGCGTCAAATCCGCCATATAACCCCATCCACAGTATTAAAAAAGGCCGGAAAAGCCGGCCCGGTTGATATCATTCTTAGCCTTGAAGTGAGCTGAAACCATAGCCTACCCGCCACTGGAACGCAAGGGGGAAGATCAAATTTTTGGCGCGTCACTAACCGGAAAACCGGTTGCCGAACAGAGTGGCGACTCGGCGGAGAGGGGAAGCAATGGTTAACATTTTAAAACAGGGTGGTATATAATTCCCCCTGGAGTGGAAGCCTGCCGGATTAAGGAAATGAGAATGCCAACGGGACTCGAAGACGAACTGGGCGACATTTTACAGAAGGCCCGTGACGGAAAATCCTGGTCGCAGACCGATCTGGCCGATGCTGCGGGTGTCTCGCTGGACGAGGTCCGGCGTATGGAGCGGTATGAACTGATTCCGCCGGAAGAGACGATCTCCAAATTAGCGGAGGTGTTGAGCCTGCACGGTCCTTCACTTTCCGCCATCGCTCATGATTCCTGGCATCCGAAGGAGCCGGTGGCCGATCCGCATCTGGACCTGGTTTGCCTCAACGTGTTCATGGGGACCTATCCGGTGAAGTGTTATCTGCTGAGTTGCCCCGTCACCGGCGAGACCGCCGTGGTGGATACCGGGGCCAATCCCGAAGCGATCATCAAAAAAGCCCGTGAACTGAAGGTGAAACCCTCCAAAATTTTTCTGACGCATGCCCACCCCGACCATGCCTGGGGGTTGGATCTGCTGGTCAAGGAATTTCAATGCCCCACCTGGATCGATGAACGGGAACCGGCACCCGGCGGCACCCGCGATTTCCGGTTTGTAAAGGATGGAGAAACTATCGCCTTGGGTGAGCGGCAGGTGCAGGTCTTGTCCACTCCCGGTCATACACCCGGCGGTGTTTCCTACAAGATCAATAAAACCATTCTGTCCGGCGATACCCTATTCGCCGGGTCGATGGGCCGCGCCAATTCGTCGTGGCCGGATTTGTACCGGTCCATCACTGAAACCCTCTTTTCATTTCCCGACGATACCGCCCTGCACCCCGGACACGGGCCGGCCACCACGGTAGGGGA
>CBDVDB010000304.1:0-2906 GCA_965372625.1 uncultured Nitrospinaceae bacterium | reverse complement strand
CCCCTCAGGCCTAGCATCACCAATAAATTCTGAAAACTCAACAAAAATTGCCAAAAATTCGCATGAGAATGGCTTTTATATATAAGGAAAGCTTATATAATGTTTCCGCCCGGTCCGCGAGCGGGGCCAGGGTGGACTGCGAGGGTGATTCGCTACTCAATTCGAGCCGGGGCGGTGTGTGACACGATATTTTAATTTAATACGGAATATTTCGAATTGGGCTTTGTATCTGGGCATCAAGTTCGGGCTCACCCGGCCGGACCCGATTCATTTCACCACCCGCTCCGGAGTGGTGGTCGAGGTGCCCCGGCGCCTCCTGCAAACTTTCAAGGAAGTCTTCATGGATGAGTGCTACATGAACGCGCTCCAGAGAAATGTCCCCCAGGGGGGAGCGGTCATCGATATCGGCGCCAACGCGGGTTTCTTTTCCCTGTTCGCCGCCTCCCGCTTCGACCATCCGCGAATACTCAGTTACGAACCCATCCCGGTCAATTTCAAACAGCTGGAAAAAAACCGCCAGTTGAATGCGCAGTGCGACATTAATCCCCACCAAAGCGCGGTGGCCGGAAAAGCGGGAGAAATCACCCTGACCTTCGATCCCAGCGATTCCTTCACCACCAGCGCTTCGATGACGCGCGAACAGGACGGCGAGAAAATCCAGGTGGCCTGCGTCACTCTTCAGAATATTTTTGAAACGTACGGATTGGAACGGTGTGATTTTTTGAAAATGGATTGCGAAGGGGCGGAGTTCGATATTTTCTACAACTGTTCTGAGGATATTTTGTCACGCATCGACCAGATCGCAATGGAAGTGCATAAGGGAACGGAGCCGAGGCATGATATCGATTCGCTGGAACAGTTTTTAAGACATCATGGGTTCCGGACCCTGCGGCGGCCGGTCGATATGCTCTGGGCCTGGAAGGTGAATTGATTCCAAGGGTGTCCAATGGTACGGCTGGAAAACATTACTAAATCGTTTGGTTCCAGGACGGTGCTGGAGGAGTGTTCGCTGACCGTCGATGAAGGGGAGCGGTTCGTTCTGCTGGGCCAGAGTGGCTGCGGCAAAACAACTCTGCTCCGCCTGATCGCCGGCTTTGATCAGCCCGACCGCGGCCGCATCTTCATTGGGGATCAGGAGGTGAGCGCGCTGCCCGTCGAACAACGTCCGGTCGGGTTCATCTTTCAGCGGCACGCGCTGTTTCCCCACATGAACGTTTACGATAATATCGCGGTCGGCCCCAGAGTGCGGGGCATCCCGGAAGCGGAAATCGCGAAATCTATTGAAGCTCTGCTGGAAGTCATGCGGCTCACGGAATTACGCCGTGCCTGGCCGGGCCGGCTCAGCGGCGGCGAATCGCAACGGGTGGCGCTGGCGCGGGCGGTCATCAACAAACCCAAGGTGCTGTTGCTGGACGAACCGTTGTCCGCTCTCGATGAAAGTTTGCGCCAGAGTCTGCGCGAGGAGTTGATCGACATGCAACGCGCCTTCGGCATCACCTTCCTGTTTGTCACGCACGATCAGGAAGAAGCGATGATCCTGGCCGACCGCATGAGCATTCTGGAGGGGGGCAGTCTATTGCAGGTGGGTACGCCGCAGACGCTTTACGATCAGCCGCAGGATCCCTTCACCGCCTCGTTTCTGGGAGAGATCAACCGGTTGGAAGGCACTGTCATCCAACAAACGGGCAACCAGGTGACTCTTTCTTTAAAGGAAGCGGGGACCCTGACCGCCTTGTCTGACGCACCCTGCAAGGAGAACACCCGGCTGAGCTGTTACCTGCGGCCGGAGCGTCTGTTGCTGAAGGATCGGGGAGAACACGCAGGGACTAACCACCTCGACGGCGAAGTGATGCAAAAACTGTTTTTCGGCAACCGCACGCGCTATCGGGTGAAATTGAAAAACGACAGCATCCTGAATGTGCAGGTACCGCACGGCGAAAGCGCTGTCTGGGAAAAGGGTGACTCAGTATCCGTGGTCTTCGCGCCCCGGGATGTGCATATGTTTACTCCTTAATCAGGTTTCCAGCTTATGTTTTTAACTTTACGTCAACGCGCCTTACCTATTTTAATTTTTTTGATTGTTCTTCTCAGCTCGATCCCCGCCTGCGGACCGGATGCCGGACACGTGCCGAATAAAATTATAGTCGCGACCGATGCCACGCTGGTGCCCATGTCGTTCATGAACGACCAGAACCAGATCGACGGGTTCGACCGGGCGCTGATGGAAGCCATCGCGAAGGAGGCCAGTATAGAACTGGAAATGATCAACGTGGAATGGGCGGGTCTTTTGGGCGGGCTCACCACCGGCAAGTACGACGCCGCCATCAGTTCCATCACCATCCTGAAAGAACGCCAAAAGAAAATGGCGTTCAGCACCCCCTACCTGAAAAGCGGCCTGGCTATTGTCGTGCGCAAGGAGACGGAAGGGATCGCTACTCTGGACGACCTGCAAAATAAAAAAATGCTGGTGGGGGCGCAACGGGGAACCACTGCTTATTTTTTTCTCAAGGACCACCCCGCCATTCGCAGTATGGGTTACGAATCCTACGGACACGCCGTGCAGGATTTGATCAAGGGGGAACTCGACGCGGTGATCGGCGAAAGCACCGGCACGCTGTATTACAAAAACATGGAAAAACCGGTGTTCGAAAAAATTAAAATGGTGGAAGAAATCCTGACCAACGAATATTACGGTATCGCCGTGCGCAAGGACAACCCGGCTTTGGTGCAAGCCCTCGACCGGGCTTTGAAAACCCTGCTGGCCAACGGTACGGTGGCCCGGCTGCATGAACAATGGGACCTCGGCCAGGCGGCGGTGATTCCTTCCCCCGGCGAATACCCGGCAGAGGGATAAGTAACTTCTCGCCACCAATTTGACATCGAATTTTCCCCTCCTTACCAAGGAG
>CBDVDB010000303.1:0-2912 GCA_965372625.1 uncultured Nitrospinaceae bacterium | reverse complement strand
AAAGTTAAATACTTCAACAAACTCGAGCAGGTTCCCGAACTCAAATCCGGCGAGCGTCCAACGCTGGACAAGGTGGTCGACACTTTTGTGTTCCGCACCAACGATTATTATCAGTCGCTCATCAACTGGGACGACCCCAACGACCCGATCAAACGCCTGATCATTCCCGACGCCAAGGAGCTCAACGGCGACGGGAAACTCGATGCCTCCAACGAACACGCCTACACCGTGGCCAAGGGCCTCGAGTACAAATATGATTCCACCGTCATCATGCTGGTCAACGAAACCTGCGGGGCCTACTGCCGCTTCTGTTTCCGCAAACGCCTGTTCATGAATGACAACGATGAGGTGACGAAGGATATCTCCGAAGCGCTGGATTACATCAAGACGCATCCCGAGATCAATAACGTTCTGCTCACCGGCGGCGATCCGATGATCATGTCCACCAGCAAACTGGAACCCATCGTCCGCCAGATTCGCGAAATCGATCACGTCCGGATCATCCGTATCGGCACCAAGATGCCGGCGTTCAATCCGTACCGCATCATCGACGATCCGTCGTTGTTGGAGATGATCGAAAAATACACCACGCCGACCAAAAAAATATACATCATCGCGCATTTCAACCATCCGGTGGAGCTCACCGACGCGGCGATCAAAGGCATCAATCTTCTGCAGAAAGCGGGGGCGTTGATGGTCCATCAGACGCCGCTCATCAAAGGCGTCAACGACGACCCGCTGGTGCTGAACGAATTGTTGAATGAAATGTCATACCTCGGCGTGACGCCGTATTACGTGTTCCAGTGCCGGCCCACGTCAGGCAACCGGACCTTCGCGGTGCCGCTGGAGCGGGCGTTTGAAATTTTCGAGATGGCCCGCGTCAAATGTTCGGGCCTGGCCAAGCGCGCCCGCTTCGCCATGTCTCACGCTTCCGGCAAAATCGAAGTGGTCGGGCTGACCCCGGACCAGATTTTTTTCAAGTATCACCGCGCCGCGCAGAACGGCAACAGCGGCAAGTTCATGGCCTTCAAACGCAATCCGGACGCCTACTGGTTTGACGATTACCTCGAAGCGGAGGGCGCCAACACCATCGACTTCCCGTTGTCCACGCTGAACGTACAGGAGTGGGTGGACTGGGGCCTCATGGACAAAAGCTGACGCCCGGCGCCGACCGCGCCAGAGGGTATGAATTGATTTTCCACAGGCCTTTTGCAATACTGAAAAGGCTTGTAGAAAAATTCCTCCCACCTTGCCCTCTATGAATAAACTTTTAAATCTTTCAACCTGCCGGATTTCCTTTCTGCTCGTTCTGGTCAATATTTTGGTCTACGGGCAGGTGGTCGGTTTTGAATTCCTCAGTTTCGACGACGGTTTTTACATCGACAACGTCCACGTCAAAAACGGTTTGACCTGGAAAGGTCTCGTCTGGGCGTTTTCCCTCAAGTATAATTTCTCCCAGTTTCTGAACTGGATTTCCCACATGATCGATGTCGAGTTGTTCGGAACCAACCCGGCGGGACATCATGCCGTCAGCTTGCTCCTGCATATCGTCAACACCGTCATTTTCTTCCTGTTCATGAACAAGTTGACCGGCTCCCGCAACAAGAGCGCGGTGATGGCGATCCTGTTCGCCATCCATCCTCTGCGGGTGGAAACGGTCGCCTGGGTGGCGGACCGTAAGGACCTGTTGGCGATGTTCTTCGCGTTATTGTCTTTGGAAGCGTACCGCCGCTTTGCGCTGAAACCCACTTTCACGCATTATGGGTTGACGGCCCTTTGTTTTCTGCTGGCGTTGTTGTCCAAGCCGGTGATGGTGGTCCTGCCGTTCGTATTTCTGCTGATCGATTTCTGGCCCTTGAACCGGATAAGCAGCGGGAAAACGCTTCGCAAACTCGTGATCGAAAAAATTCCCCTGTTCCTGATCCTGTTTGGTTTCCTGTTCATGATTGTCAAGGGATTCGAACTGCGCCACATGGAAGGCAAAACGACGTCCGTTCCGCTCGAAGTCCGGCTGGCGATGATGCCCGTCCTCTATGTGAAATATCTGTTCCATATTATATGGCCGGTCAAGCTCTCGATGTTTTACCCGGCAAGCCGCGAGATGCCCCCCCTCTGGCAATGGGGCGGGTCTTTAGTGATCGTGCTGGGCCTCACCTGGGGCACGATTTCCCGCTGGCGGCGGCACCCGTACCTCACCACCGGATGGCTGTGGTTCGCGGGAGCGCTGCTGCCGATGACCGGTCTGGTCCGGCTCGGCGATCACGTTATGGCCGATCGCTACACCTATTTTCCCCTCATCGGCGTTTTTGTCATGATAGTTTGGGGACTCTCTCAGTGGGAAGTCATGAAGAAGGGCGGGGGACGCGTGGCCGCCGCAACCGTCGCCGCGTTATCGATCGTTATGATTCCCGTTTCATTCGTGCAGACCGGCGTCTGGCAGAATAATTTCACCCTGTACGAACATGCGCTGGCGGTGGACGATACCAACCATCTCGCCTACAACAACCTCGCCACCGCGTGGATGGGGAAGCACCAGCCGGAAAAGGCCGTGCCGTATCTACAGCAGGCCGTTCGGCATTGCCCGCGTTGTGTCGAGGCCTGGCTCAACCTCGGCATGTCCTACAAGGCCATGCAACAGTGGCCCGCCGCCATCGACGCGTTTAACGGGGCGCTCGAAGTGATGCCCGATAACATCATCGCCCACGAGGAATTGGGGACGTTGTATCATGTGACGGGCGATGGCCCCCGCGCCATCCGCCACAGCCGCGAGGCGGAAGCGATTTACACGCAACTGTTCGGCCCGGCCTATCCCAAATCGGTCGCCCTCCGGCAGAATTTAAAAGCCTACTATAAACACTACCAGATCGACCCGAAATCCTGATCCCCTGAACCGGAACGATCTGCTACAATAC
>CBDVDB010000302.1:0-2912 GCA_965372625.1 uncultured Nitrospinaceae bacterium | reverse complement strand
ATGGCCTGGTCATTATCCTGCTGGATTTTCCGCACCAGTTGTTTCATATAACTTCCACTGATTTCCCGGACGGCTTTTTGATGCCGGCCGGGCAGGCGGTCGAACATCTTTTTGGTCATCAACACGGCGCCGGTGGCGTAGGCCATGCGCAACTCGGACATGTATTTCACCTTGGTGAACCACTGCAAAGCCAAAGCGCCGATGGGAGAGGCGTAGACCGTGTCCACCATCCCGGTCTGCAGCGACAGCAGGACGTCGGTGACGGAAAGCGGATGCGGGCTGACTCCCAACCCGGCGTAGGTCGATGCTACCAGAGGATCGCCTTCCCACATCCAGGCTTTTTTCGGGCGCAGGCTGGCCACCGAGGTGATCGGCTCCTTGGAAAAGAAATGAATCCATCCCACCGGGACCCAGCCTAAAAGGATGTAGCCTTTTTCCTCGAAACGGGCGGCGAAATAGTCGTTCATTTTTTCATAGATGGTTTCGATCTCCCGGTCGTTGCGAAAGAGAAACGGTAAATCCAGTACCCGGACTTCCGGCAGAATTCTCCCCAGGCCGACGCCGGTAAACCCCGCGGCGTGGATTTGCCCGATGCGCATTTTGCGGATCACGTCGATCTCATCACCCGATACCCCGCCGGGATAAAACTTGAATCCCACTTCTCCTCCGGTAGCCTTCTGCAGTTCCTTTTCCAGGGAGCGCATCACCTTCATCCAGGAGGAACCTTCCGGGGCCAGCGTCGAAAACTTGATCCGGATTTTTTGGGCGGCCAAAGCCTCGGGGGCATTCCCGAAAATCAGAATCAGCGCAAACAGCAGGGAAGCCAGAAGGCCGCACACGATGCACCCCAGGGTGCCGGGATGGAAAATTATTTTTTTAATCCTCGGCCAACGGGAACAAGAACCTTTAATTTTTTTAAAATAATTCATCCGTCAACTCCAAAAGTTTCCGGGCCTTTTGTTTCGCCACGGTGTTGGCTAATTGTTGTTCGGGCAGAATATCCGCCGGGGCGTCCATCACCTGGTTTAACAATTTTTTGAACAGTTCGCGGTTCTGACTCTGAACCGCGTAGGTTTTCGCATACAGGACATGGGCGATTAAAAATTTATGCTGGGTGAGTTCGAGGCATTTTTCGAAATGACCGCGGGCTTTTGCCGGATTCCCGCCGAGCATTTTGGTCCGGCCTCCGTAAAACGCGCCCGCCAACAAATGCGGACCGGCATAGTAGTAAGTCTCGTCCAATTCCAGGGCTCTCTGTATAACGGCTTCCAACTTGGAGATGCCGACAAAGGCGTTGAGGTCGTCCAGGTTGAGCATCAGCCAACTCCCCCAGCACTGGCCCAACAAATACAAACCCGGCAACTGATCTGCGCTCAAAGTCTTCAAAGAATTTATGAATTGTTCCAAGTTTTGCCGGGTCAGGTTTTCCGGCGCTCCGGCGGCCACCAGAATCCGTTCGGCATAGCTGCGCCCCCGCAGATACAGACGAGAAGCGCGTTTCGGGTCGTTATCTTCCACAAAACTGAAGGCATAATTGCAAAACCCCTCCGCCAGATTCTTGAGCAGGATTTCATTCTCCGGGTCCTCCCGAAGCATGCCTTCGAGCATTTTCAGGTTGGCCGGAATCGCCTGCTCGGCCAGAGTGAGATCGGTTTCCTCATTGATGGAGGCCACCTGGTTTTCTACCAGAGGGATTGCCATACGGGTGGACAGGGCGCTGGAGGAGCAACCCTGGAAGAGAATCATAAGAATGAGGCCCACGAGAAGCTTATGAAACATGGCTCCATCATAGCAAAACCCCGTTAGGGCAACAACTTATACCCTTTTTTGACAACCCGCTGCCAAACTGCTATGCTTCCGCCGATTCAAGGGAAAATACGAATCCTCCGTGGAGACAGGATCATGAGCGACGTGGAAGGACCCGGCTTTACCATTAAAGACAAACGCTCCTCCAAACAATCCGAGGAAGAAGCCAAAGCCTCCGATGAGTCTCAAAAAAAGGAACAGCCCCCCAGGGAAAAACCGGCCCCAAAAGAGGAAGGCCAAAACTTTGAACTCAACTTTTCCACTTTCGTTTTGTCCCTGACCTCATCCGCGTTTTACCATCTGGGAGATATACCGGACCCTGTTACCGGTGAAAAAAAAGAAAACCTGCCGGCGGTCAAGCAGACGATCGACATCCTCGTCATGCTGAAAGAAAAAACGAAGAACAATCTGGACGCGGATGAATCTAAATTGATGGAGCAGTTGATCTACGAGTTGCAAATGAAGTACGTGGCCAAAGCCCCGAAGTAACGGTTGTCACCCCTCTTTATCTTCCGCCCTTTCCAATGGCTATTGCCTTCCTTATAAAGAGAATGGTATTTTGTTCCTATTAATCGAAACGATCCCTTTAATCTCATGACTTTATATTCCGATCATATCGGCGCTTTCATCCAGGGTGTAACGGACCCGGAGGAATTGCGCGGTTTCATTCAACAGAAGTTTTCCGAAGCCGAAATCCAGTACGCTTACGAAAAAATGCTGGCGGACACCAAAACGGTGGCCAGGGCCGAGAAGATTCCTCTCTTGCAAGCGTTCTGGAAGGTGCTCGACCACGCCTACGCAACCAAGGCCCCGCCCCTGACCTGCAGGAAGGGGTGCAGTCACTGTTGTTACACCGGGGTGGCCCATACCCAACTGGAATGGGACGGCATGGTGAACGCCGCCCGCGACAAGGGCATCGACCTCAACGGGATCATGCAGCGATCCGCAAAGACCATTCAGAAAGTGGCGAAGACTCTGGAGTCCGGCATCGACCCGGAAACGGTGGACTGGTATCACATGGTGGTCAACCAGCGTTGTCCGTTTCTGGACGAGGAGGAAGCCTGCATGATTCACGAGGACCGGCCGCTGGACTGCCGCCTGATGGT
>CBDVDB010000301.1:0-2914 GCA_965372625.1 uncultured Nitrospinaceae bacterium | reverse complement strand
CGCCTGACGGTTTGACCGTCAGGCGTTTTTTTTGTTCAATTTCAAAGCGGGACCCGTAAAGGGAATTTTTGGATGGATAGGAGGCGCCGCTGGCAGACAGTCCGTTAAGACGGGCTAGGCGGATGAAATACAGGTATGAACCGTGTGCAGCAAATCTTGTTTACAAAAGGGTTTGTTGAGGTAACGGGTAAATCCCAGTTTTAACAACTCCTGTCCCGAATCCTTAATATCATAAGCAGTGAGGGCCACCACGGGTATCTTTTCAAGACCGGGGAGCGTACGCAGATGTTTGATCGCTTCCCTGCCATCCATTACCGGCATATTGATATCCATTAAAATCATGTCCGGCCGGCACTCTTGAGCCAACTCCAGGCCTGCCCGTCCGTTATCGGCGACAAATACCGTACAGTTATCCTTTTTGAGAATTTCCGCCACCAGGTTCTGCATATTGTTGCTGTCATCGACTAATAAAATACGGGGAGGTTTTATTTTGTGATTAGAGCGAGGTTCGGCAGCTTTACCACCGGTATCAGAATGCGGATTCATATTTTTTGAAAGGGTGAACCACAGATAGCTTCCGCCCTTCTCCTCGTATTCCAAACTGATCTCGCCACCGTGCATGTGAATCAGTTTGATCGCCAGGGCCATACTGACATCAAAGGAATTGATATTTTGACCGAGCTGCTCTTCCGGCTCTGCTAATTTTCTGGACTCCTGGGAATCCTCGGGGCTCTCCTCAGAAGAATCATTTTTCAAATGAACTTCCATGAATTCTTCATTAAAAGCCACTTTCAGCAGAATTCTTTCCTCCTCTGCCGAAAACTCCACCGCTTTGGATAGCAGAATAAAAAGAATCTGCTGCAACCGGGCGGAATCCCCAAGTATTTTCTCGGAAGGAGTCTCCCAAACAACGGTGAAATTAATTTTCTTTTCGTTCATCCGCGGCTGAAGTACCTCGAGTACCCATAAGATATACTCATTGACATCCAATTCAGATAAATTGAGGTCGAGCATCCCAGAATCAATTTTAGCCAAATCCATATAGTCGTTGACCAGCGTATGAAGCTGCTTGCCGCCCTCATAAATTTCGGAGACATACCGGGCCTGCTTCTCATTCAGCTCGCCAGACCGCCGGGAAGCCAGCAGATGGGTGAACCCTATAATACCGTCCAGAGACGTCTTCATGTCCCGGGAGATTTGGGAAAGAAACCCGGATTTCGGGTTTTCGGTTCCCTGCAATCTTTTTTTCAAGCCATGCATATCCATCGTGGGCCTCAAGTTATAAAACCTTAAGAGCAATTGCCGTGCCACGGACCCGAAATAGTTATCTCTTTAAAATCAATTGGTTATCTGTTAGGGATTGAGTATGAAAATGACCGGGGAGTGTAACACACCTCATAGTTGTATCATTTATGAGGACAGTGCTTCAAAAATGACACAAACCGCCTTTTCTTAAAACGTTATAATCTAATGAATTGGATGGCGGATTTCAGGAGGGAATCAACCCCGGTTCTGGCTCAACCCGTGCTTTTTAAGTTTCCGGTAAAAGGTGGTCCGGCTGATACCCAACAGGTTGGAAGCTTCGGAAATATTCCAGTTGGTCATCTTGAGGGCGCTGAGGAGCGTCTGTTTTTCGCCCTCATCGAGGGAAATCCTTTGGGAATCGCCCGGCTCTTTTTCCATATCCCCCGCAGGGCTTCCCCCCTCCCCCGTCGATTTGGATTCTTCAATACTAGAGGTGGCCTCCGGACGGGATTTCTGGATTTCCTGCGGGAGGTGTTCCACTTCGATGCTCCCGTCCTGAGACATCAACATCGATTGCAGAATCACATTCTGAAGTTGCCGGACATTTCCGGGCCAGCGATAAGTATTGAAGATATCCATGGCATCGGGGGAGATGCGGGTTACCTCTTTATTCAATTCATCCTTAAACTTATTGAGGAGGTAACCGCACAAAAGCGGGATGTCGTTCTTTCTTTCTCTCAATGGCGGCACATGAATGGTGAAGACCACCAGGCGGTAATATAAATCCTCGCGAAAATTTCCCTTTTCGACTTCTTTTTGCAAATCCTTGTTGGTGGCCGAAACCACTCTCACGTTGACGTTGATTTTTTTGGTGCCCCCCACCCTTTCAAAACTTTTTTCCTCGAGAAACCGGAGGAGCTTGACTTGGAGTTTGAGGCTCATATCGGCGATTTCATCAAAAAACAGAGTTCCGCCGTCCGCCAACTCCAGCTTGCCGCGGTGGGTTCCAATAGCCCCGGTAAACGCTCCTTTTTCGTGTCCGAACATTTCGGTTTCAAGCAGGGTTTCCACCAGGGCGCTGCAGTTGATATCGATAAACGGCCGGTTCTCTTCCGGCCCGCTGAAATGAATGGCGCGCGCCACCAGTTCCTTACCGGTTCCGCTTTCGCCACAGATATAAACATTGACGTTGCTGTCCTTAACCTGCTCAATTTGGGTGAATACTTTGCGAATGGCCGGGCTCTCCCCCACAATGTTTTTGTAGGCGAAAGCGTTTCCCATATCCTTTTCCATATTGCGAATCCGGCCCACCATCTGGGTTTGATCCAGCGTTTCTTTCACCGTGGCCAGAAATTTATCCCGATCCGTGGGTTTTATAATATAGTCCGCGGCCCCCAGCTTTAACGCCTGAACGGCTGTATCGACTGTCTTATTGGAGGTCACCATAATCACCCCCGTGGGAGAGTTCTTGAACTTGATCCTTTTGAGAACCTCCAGTCCGTCCATCTCCGGCATATGCATATCCAGACAGATGAGGCCGGGGTTCCGGTCCAGATCCTTCAAACAATCCGGCCCATTAGAAAACAGCGCCACCTCATAACCGGCTTTTTCCAGATAATAAGCCAGCAAACCGCCAGACTCCGGCTCGTCGTCCACCACAAACACTAAA
>CBDVDB010000300.1:0-2918 GCA_965372625.1 uncultured Nitrospinaceae bacterium | reverse complement strand
CCCTCCCCGTCAGGGGAGCCTCAATCCTTGAAGAAAAACCACTGTTCGCCGCGGCTCAATTTTTTCTTGAAAAAATTCACCGCAATATTTTTAGCGATGAACCGCGTCTGGGGAATGACGATCAACAATCCCAGCACATCGGTCACCACACCCGGCGTCAACAACAGCTTACTGCCCACGTTCATCACCGCGCCGTTGACCACTTCGTCGCTGGGCACCGTTCCCGATTTCAAATGCCAATGCATTTTATCGTGCCACCCCTCCCCGTAACTGCGGCCGTTGATCACCCCGAGCAGGAACGTGAGCATGATCACGGAGAGGGTATTGAGAATGCTGATCTGAGTCGACAGCCACACCAGGGAAAAAACTTCCACTACGGTACCGGCCGCTAAAACAATATAGGGAAAAATCATAATATGGCTATTTCTGTTAAGAAACCTCTTATGGAATGGTTTTGAAATATGCTCCGGGGCGGAGTACCTCCGCAGGTAATTTTAAAACCATGAATTGCGCTCAAGGATCATAGCCTGCAAGTCAACGGTCAGCAAGTTGCCTCCCTCGCTAGAGGGCATTCTATTATAGGGCCGGACAATTCTCAAGGGTTCCCGCAAGAATCTGAAACCTTTGTATAACTGCGTCACCATTAAGGGGAGAGGAGAAAATCAGCTCCGGGCCTTGCCCGGTCAACGTCTTCGGGCAACCTCCCTGAGGAATACAACGACATCCTGCAGGGTCTGTGCACGCACAAACTGTTCCATATCCTGTTTGTCGGCGTTATCCTTGTGATGAAAGGCGGCGAAATCCTTTTTGAAACGGGGCGCCTCCTCTTTTTTGGAGAAATCATAAGCGTCCAGCAACGCCGCCCCCTTATTGCCGCCGATCCCCACCAGCGAATGACAGAACAAACAATTGTCCTTGAAGGTCTGCGCGCCCAGATGCGCATTCACGGACTTCAAGGCCAGGTTATCCAAGGGCGCGTAATAGTTCGTTAACCGAACGAACCGGAGCTCCCGAATATTAGCGGTCATGAACCGCTCCATGCGGGGCGCCTGTTGGGAGTCGGGGACGATCACCACCATCGGGTTCAGCCAGTCGGGACGTTTCCCACCCGGGGGGAGTTTCATCTCCAAAGCCAGCCGGAGATCGTAATTCAAAATATCGGTGATGGAAATAATGCCCTGGTAATCGTCGTGGCAATCGAGCAGTACGGCGTCCCACCGCTCCTCGGGCCTGAATCTCCGGATCAGTTCCGCCAGCGCCACCGCGCGGAAACGCGCTCCCTCCGTGTGCATGCCACGGTCGAAATAAGCGCTGGCGATCCACTCCGAACGCAATAGAGTAAAAACTTGCGGGTCCACCCGCCCTTCACTGGAGAAAGGGAAATCTTTCAGAGACGGATCCTCGGTATGGGAACACCCCATCGCCAACGCCGCGAAAATCAGCAGGATAATAAGGCCTGTTTTTTTTCCGGCAAGATGGGTCAAATCCGCTTCCGCCCCCGAAAAATATGATAAGATTCGATGATCATCAACGCAAACCGGACGGCCCCGCTGGGGCCATCTGCTTATAAGATAAGGTGTTCGCCTGTACCGCAGGCACTATATCATGGAACCGACAGCGACCGAAGCCCAGCCCGCTGAACAGAAAAACCCGTTCCGCGCTTACTCCATCTCCTGGAACATCACCAAGCGGTGCAACCTGAATTGCGACCACTGCTACCTGGACGCCGACTTCCGCGGCGGGTTCCGCTCCGACGAACTCAACACCGAAGAATGTTTCCGCGTCATGGACCAGATCGCCGAGGTCAACCCGAACGCGTTCCTGATCCTGACGGGAGGCGAGCCGCTGTTGCGTCCCGATATCTTCAAGCTGATCCGCTACGCCGCCGATAAAAAATTCATGGTGGTGCTGGGCACCAACGGCACCATCATCAACCGCGAAAACGCGCAAAAGATCAAAGAAGCCGGAGCGCACGGGGTCGGCATCAGTATCGACTCCATGTTCGCCGAAAAGCACGACAAATTCCGCGGCGTGGGCCAGGCGTGGCAACGCTCGATGGACGCGTTCGACATCCTCAACGAGGTCGGCGTCGATTTCCTCGTCCAGATGTCGGTGTCCGAGTGGAACTATAAAGAAATTCCCGATGTTATCGCGTTCTCCGAGAAAATCGGCGCGGTGGCGTTCAATCTGTACTTTTTGGTGTGCACCGGACGCGGCCAGGGCAATACCGACATCTCCAACGCCGCCTACGAAGAAGCGCTGAAAATTCTGTACCAACAGCAGATGAAATACAAGGGCCGCCTGATGATCAATTCCAAGTGCGCCCCGCAATACAAACGCGTGGTGTACGAGAACGATCCCGAATCCGTCTACCAGCGCACCTACTCCGGCGGCTGTCCGGCGGGCACGCATTACTCGCGCATCAGCCCGGAGGGCAACCTGACGCCCTGCCCGTTCATCGAGGAGTCGGTGGGCAGTCTCAAAACCGACACCTTCAAGCACCTGTGGGAAACCGCGCCGCTGATGGTGAAACTGCGCGACCGCAAACAGCTCGAAGGCAAATGCGGAGCCTGCGAGTTCTCCGCCATGTGTTCCGGCTGTCGCGCCCGCGCCTTCGCCGAAACCGGCAACTATATGGCCGAGGACACCTCGTGCGATTACGAACCGGGTAAGCACGGCGGCAAAGCCATCGAACTCAAGGTGGAAGATACATTGGGTTTGGAAGTCGAGTACCGTCAGCAATGGACCGACGAAGCGAAAGCGCGGCTGGACCGCATCCCCTCATTCGCGCGCGGCATGGTGGTGCAGGGTATCGAAAAATTCGCCAAAGAGCGCGGCGTGGCCCTCATCGACGAACAAGTCGTGCAAAAATCCCGCGAGGAAATGATCACCAAACGCGGCGCCATGTTCCCCTTCCT
>CBDVDB010000299.1:0-2928 GCA_965372625.1 uncultured Nitrospinaceae bacterium | reverse complement strand
CGAAAACGCGAACTACATGGATCTCTTTATAAGAGCCATGACTCTTTTTTTATTCCCCTTCACAGCCGACTTCAACGATTTAGCCAATTTAAACAGGTCGGCTCCTTTATAAGTGATGGTCGGGTCCCCTCCGTTTTCCAGCATAAATTCCACTATGTCGGAATTCCCCGTAAGAATGGCAAAGACCAGGGGGGTCGCTCCATTCGGTGCCTTAAAGTTAATATCCGCCCCTTTATTGAGCAGGAATTTTATTAATGGAAAATTTTCCAGTTCAACCGCATAACATAGAGCCTGACAACCAGCGTTGTTGACCGCCTTGACTTTGGCTCCGTTTTTCACAAGCAATTCAATCATTTTGAGGTCTTTATGCCAGGAAAACTGAGCCGCGGCGATTAACGGCGTATCTCCAACATGATTCCTGGCTTCGATATCGGCCCCTTGGGAAATCAAATACTCCGTAATTTCCAATCGCTTGTGACTGGTGGCGTAATGGATCGGCTGGAAATCGATCTCCGGCACTTTGACATCGATCTTCGCGCCATTTTCGATCAGGTACTTGACGATTCCCAAACGATTCCGTTTGACCGCCTCATGCAGAGGGGTCAAACCCGCCGAATTTTTTGCATCTATCTCGACCCCGCGTTCAACCAACCGTTTCACTTTTTTAAATTTTCCATTAGCCGCCGCCGTATGGAGCTTGGTCCATCCCCTTGAACTGGGGATGATTAAATTCCTGATAAATTCCCTGGGAATATTCTCCATATAATCGGGAGTCCCCAGAGGCTGTCTAAACTCTTCGAGCTTTTCCTTTAAAAACTTGTTTTCGGGATCCGACCTCAGGCCTCTTTTAATGGTCAGGGCGGCATATTTTCGGTCGTCCTTTTCGGCATAGAGTTCAGCCAGCAGGAAATAGTTCTCGGCATTTTTCGGCTTATTGGTTTCCAACTCAGTCAGATTTAAATAGGCGTCGATTAAACGGTTGTAATCCTCTGCCGACGAGTAAATCTTGATCAGGGAATAGTGCAGATTCAGCGCATCTTTTTTAGAGGAATAAGTTTTTCGATAAAATTTTTCCCACTCCTTGAATTTCATGGTTCTTTCATAATAGCCGTCGGCAATCAGCAGAGTCCTCTCATCGCGGGGATCGCGCTGGAGCAACCAGAGCATTTCCTCTTTAGCCAGGGGGTAGTTCCTTTTAGCCAGGTAGACTTCCGCCAGAAAGCTGCGTCCCTTGACCCCTTGGGGATCCAGACGCTTGACGGTTTCCGCCTCCCATAAAGCCTGGTCATATTTTTTGTCTTTCAGGTAACCCATACCCAGAGAATAATGCGGTTCCGGGTCGGTGGGATTCCCCAGTATCTTTTGAGCCCATTGACTCTGCTCTTTCATAAGCGGGTCCTTGGGGTCTATTTTCAATAATTCAAGATAATAGGAGGCCCACATGTCCTCAGGATTTAAACTGAGAGCTTTTTCAAATTCCGCCCGGGCTTCTTTATGCTTTTTCTGGAGAATCAGCAGGAACCCTTTTTCATAAAAAATTTCAGGATTCTCGGGCTCCATCTCCGCCGCTTTGTTCAAATACTCCAGGCTTTCCTGATATTCTTTCCCGGCCTTGTAAAATTTTGCGACTTCAATAAAAATACCGGCATCGGATTTAATCTGAACCGCGGCTTGCAGGTGCTCCAGGGCTTTTTCGGGTTGCTGGGTCCGGTATACCTTCGCCAGTGCCACATGGTATTCGGATTTGTCCGGTTCCAGGCGAATAGCCTTGTTCAAATGCTCCTCAGCTTTTTGAGGATTGTTTTTAACGGAACTGTATATAATCCCCAACTGGTAATGAGCGGAACCGACATTGGCCAGAGCCGGGTGCTGCAGGATTTTCTCGGCTTGATCGTACTTATTCTGCTTCACATAAAGTTTTCCCAGCATGTTTAGAGCCACCTTCGATCCCGGGTTGAGCCTTAAGGCCCCTTGATACATTTCCTCCGCCTTGACCCAATACCCCTGAGCCTGATTAACCTGCCCCAGGCCATTAAAGTACTCAATTTTATTCGGGTTCCGGCGCATACCCATTTCAAAATAGGTTTTCGCCTGACCCAGATTGTTTTCATGGTGCAGGTAGATCAGTCCCATCTGCAGAATCGCCGGCTCAAAATCCGGGAGGATCAGCATGGCATTTTGCAGAGAGCCTTTCGCCTTCTTATAATTTTCCGTTTCCACTTGACCCCATCCCCTCATATAAAACAGATGCCCCTTGAGTTTGCGGTCCTTGGGTTTCAAATCCAAACCGGCCTGGGCGAGACTCTCTACCGAGGGGAAATCCCCATTCTGTTGTTTCTGAACCGCCAGCAGCAGGTAATCTTCCGCCGTGCGATTTTCGGGAGCGCGTTTTTCAGCGGCCTGAATCAGGTGCTGAATCTTCATATATTGAGCTTGGTCCGCTTTTTTGGAGCCGATAAATTTATATATTGAGGCACGGTCACCGCCGCTACCGGAGGATTGAGGTTGCACGCTTACGGATGTCGTTGGTTCAGTCGTGTCGGAAACGACGACTTCCTGTTTGGAACAGCCGCTCCAAAAAATGAGCAGTAAGGCCAAAATTAATACCGGATGGATTCCGGCCGCATATCCCCTCTTGGATTCTATTCTTTTCATTGCCACCATTGCTCTGATCTCCCGAAAACCTTAATATGATTGGATTTCTTGTTATTTTAACATAAATTGTTACTGTAATGATTAAAAACATCGCCAAGCCCTCAAAACCATTGATATTTCGGCCCATAGCGGGTGAGGATGAAGGCTTGAAATCTTTATCTGCGGCGATTCGCCGCCGATAAATCGGAAAACTACAGAAAAAGGAAGAAGCCCCCCGGCCCTCTTCGGAGAAGGGGGAGCTTTTTAAAGAATGCTTTTAAAGAGTTCGCCCCG
>CBDVDB010000298.1:0-2939 GCA_965372625.1 uncultured Nitrospinaceae bacterium | reverse complement strand
CTGGTGCCTTATTTCGGACTCAAATCGAAGAACGTTAAAAAGGTGGAGGAGTGAGCGATTCCCCGGTTTAGGATCAAGCTTGCCTGGGTAAGTGCATTAAAATCCGCGAGAGCCCGGAGTTTAGAGGATGGGGAATCAATGGACGTTTATTTCAAGATTCGGTTTCCCTATCAGGTGGCAAATAAGCCCCGACGGATTATCATTGGAATGCTGAGCCTCATTGATATCCATCCACCCTTGGAAACCGGCGGCTCGAAAATCAGCGTCTTTAATTAAATCAAGGGAATCTTGAAAAATTAAATCACCCTGCTCTCCAAACACCCTGGCATAAATTTGAGAGACCTCAATCAGCTTTTGATCGTAGGTCATTTCTTCCATGCCATCAAAAGCTCCAAAGGAAAATCCGAATATATAGCCAAGTGAAAAATTGTCCAGGAGCCGATTTTCAAACCTCTCATTTTCGCCCTGCGCTCCCACTAAAATTTGGGA
The DNA here is from genome assembly GCA_965372625.1 of uncultured Nitrospinaceae bacterium. Taxonomy (GTDB): domain Bacteria; phylum Nitrospinota; class Nitrospinia; order Nitrospinales; family Nitrospinaceae; genus SZUA-226. The sequence continues at coordinate 2,450 of CBDVDB010000298.1, read as the reverse complement.
TTTTAAGAACCTGCTTGCTTGTTCCGCTAATTGTTTTTTCATTGGGCACCCCTCCACTGAATTATGTGAAGCGTTGAACGCCAAATCCTTTTGGGCAATCTGAATCAAGAAAATTGAGGATAAGGGTCTAAGTTCAGGAGTTCACCCCCCCGATCCGGTAAACAACCGGTAAGTTTTTGACTCGAATTTAAAGTGCGGATGTTTAATCTGTTTTTTTGTAAATTTTCCTAATATCGTTGGCTTAATTCCCGGCTGGAAATAATTTTTTGTTAAATTTCCATCGGCCTTGTATATACGGACTTCATTAAACATGGGTTGTCTTTCCTAATAGAAGATTGAAGAAGCTCGCTTTTTACGGCAGGTTTAAGGGAAAAAATATAGATTACATTCTTGAATATTATTCCTGCCATGAAAGGCCGGGGATGATTGTTGCCGTGCGATCCAAGAAAATACCCCCTTTAAATTGAGATCACAAAAATATATTTTTATTCCAAATTTTTTACTTTTTTTTAAATAGGATATTTGGGGGGGGGTAATGATTTGCGGCCCAATTCCTGTAGAGTTTGGAAAGAAAAGGGAATTCGGCACGGCCGGAAATTTCTAAGGGCCTGCCCAAGGTTGAAAGAAATTAGAAAAATTGCGCTTCTGTTTAAAGCTCTGGCAGGTTGCTTACCTTATTTCGGACTCAAATCGAAGAACGTTAAAAAGGTGGAGGAGTGAGGCGGGAGCGAAGGATTCTTACTGCTCGCCAAATTCGTTCACCAGGAAGACCCTGTCTTCCCCGGTGGCGCCTATAAACACCACGAACAGCGTGACCCAGCCATTCTTTTTGACCTCCTTTTGGAGGTGGGGGATCAGCACGTTCTGGATCGGCAGCCAATAGTGGCGGTCGTCCTCTTGCACCTGAATTTCCTTTTCAAAGGCGCCCGCCAGCATAACCGGATCGACCCCCGAGGCCTTGCCCCACATTTCGATGAAAAATTTGCGCTCCGGGCCGATGGTTCGCATTTCCCCGGTGTAGATCACCGTGGCGCGAAAAGGATCGCTGCCCGGAATAATGGTTGTGACCGGAGCGCCTTCCGGCAGGGTGGGGTCTTTCATGTGGGAGGCATGCCGGGCGATGATTTCCGACAGGGTGGCGGGTTGGTAATCCTCCCAGCCGGCTTGGGCGGTATCGGCGGCGGCGGTCAACAGCAAGGCCGTCATGAGGGTAATGCCCATTTGGATGAGATGCGGTTTGCGCAGGGTCTTTCCTCTGAACGTCATTGCGAAGGTTGTTGTTCGGCCTCGGAGATTTTCACTCCCGCCGGCACCTTGAAAAGATTCATATCCGGCTCCAGTCCGGTTTCGTGGGTCTCATAGTGGATCACGTAAGCGGCTTTCTCCGCTTGCAGGGAAAGTTGCGCGGGCTGACCGGTGGCCTCATCGACAAACAGGATGAGGCGGGCGCCGTCGATTTCCAGCAGGTAAGACTTGTAGCGTTTGTCGCCATCTTTCACGTTGGGCATGGATCGGGCTTTCCTCTGCTCAAAAAATTCCCACTCGTGACCGAATTCCAGTTTGTAGATATCGCTGGACTCCGGAAAGGGGAATATGGGCATATGGACTTCAAATGTTGGGCCAGGGTCGAGGATGTGCATGCCCTGGTTGTTGGTGCGATTGATCATGAAAATATGCGGTTCGTCGACGATCACCAGGCCGTGAATGCCCCTGTCAGGATCGGGCGCTTCCTCCAGTCGCATGTAGCGAGACCCCAGACGCCACATTTCCTTGGGGGCCAGGGCGAAATGTCCTTCCGGAACCAGCGGATCAACAATCCGGAAAACGATGTGGGTCATTTTCGAGTCACCGGCCCAGGCTGCGGGTACAATCCACGCCCAGAACAACAGGGCCGTCACAAATTGAATTTTCCTTTTCACTATTGATCCTTCCTTGAATGCAGCAGAATGTTCTTTACCTATAGGGTAAGGGATATGCGCGGGCGGTCAACCGGATATCTTCCCTGGATTTTAGTAAATCGGAGAACGTGCTGAATTTCGCTTTCTTTTATAATGAAATTATAAATTCTCTTGTTAAGATGGCACCGTAAATCTATTTTTAGATCCGGCGGCCATTTTCGGCTGACGGTTCCCCAACTCCAAACTCATAAAATAAACGAATGACCACTCTCGACCTTATCGCCTGGCTGATGCTCATCACCGCCGGCTTCAGTTACCTCAACCACCGCTTCCTCAAGCTTCCGACCAGCATCGGATTGATGGCGATCGCCCTGGTGTTTTCGCTGATATTGATCGGACTGGGAAAACTGCAATGGCTTCCCGGACTGGAGGAATCCGCCCGGTCGTTGTTGCATTCCATCGACTTCAACCAACTGGTCCTGCACGGCATTTTGGGGGCGCTCCTGTTCGCCGGCGCCTTGCACATCAATCTCGAAGACCTGGCGAAGCAGA
>CBDVDB010000297.1:0-2979 GCA_965372625.1 uncultured Nitrospinaceae bacterium | reverse complement strand
TGCTGGTCCTGCCCCTGTCTTTCACTGGAGGTAATGACAGCAATCCCTTTATCAACAAGACCCAGGCGGTCAGCGCGAAGAGTCAGCCTCTGGGCAGCAATATTTTTGTCGAAATTGCCAAGAAGCAGAACCCGGCGGTGGTCAACATCAGCACCAAGACGAAGCGCCGGGCTCGTCCCCCCCGGCCTCCCAGAGATCCCAAAGCTCCGCCGGGAAGTCAGGATCCTTTCCGGGATTTTTATGACAAGTTCTTCGGCGACCGCGACCGCAAACCCCGGGCCGGTATGGGGTCGGGTTTCATTATTGATAAAGAGGGGCACATTCTCACCAACAACCATGTCATTGACGGCGCGGATGAAATTATCGTGCTGATCCAGGATGGCAATAACGGGGAAAAGGAATACAGCGCCAAACTGGTCGGGACAGACGCCAAAACGGATATCGCCCTGATTAAGCTGGTTCTGAAAGATGGGGAAAAGGGAAACTTTCCTTCGTTGAGCCTGGGTAATTCCGACAAGCTGGAAGTCGGCGAGTGGGTGGTGGCTATCGGGAATCCTTTTGGCCTGAGCCACACGGTCACCGTCGGCGTGGTCAGCGCCAAGGAGCGCAATATCGGCTCCGGCCCGTATGACGAATTTATCCAGACCGACGCATCGATCAACCCCGGCAACAGCGGCGGGCCGTTGATGAACATCAAGGGCGATGTCATTGGGATCAATACCGCCATCATCTCCGGAAACTCCGGCGGCAATGTCGGTATCGGTTTTGCCATCCCGATTAACATTGCCAAGGGCATCCTGAAGGATCTGAAAGAAAAAGGAGCGGTGACTCGCGGCTGGCTGGGGGTCATGATTCAGAAAATCACTCCCGATCTGGCGGAGTCGTTCAACCTGGACCGTACCGAGGGCGCTCTGGTGGGAGATGTCATTCCCAACAGTCCCGCGGAAAAAGCCGGTATCAAGCGAGGCGATGTGATCGTCAGTTTCGACGGCCATGAAGTGAGAACCATGGAGTCCCTTCCCAAGATCGTCGGCAACACGACCCCGGGCAAAGCCGTCAAGGTCAATGTCATTCGCGATGGCAAGAAAAAAGTTCTGTCGGTCACCATCGCCATTCTCAAGGATGAAGAAATAAAAGTGGCGTCTCTGGATCCGCTGGGGATTCAGGTGCAGGACATCACCCCCGACATTGCCCAGAGCCTGAACCTGAAAGATGTTGAAGGGGTGCTGGTTTCGGATGTCACCCCCGGCGAACCCGGCGGTGATGCCGGACTCAAGCGCGGGGATATCATCTCCGAGGTCAACCGGAAAAAGGTCAAAAGTACCGGCGATTATGGACGGATTACCTCCAGGCTGAAACGCGGCGATACCGCTCTCATGCTGGTCCGGCGGGGAGGAACCACCATTTACATTGCCGTTAAACTCAAATAACGCCGGTCCCTTTTTATGCCTGAAAATCTGAGAAGGCCGGTATCCTGATTGAATAAACGGTGGTCCTCCGGGTCCACCGTTTCTTTTTTTAAACGGTGTCCATGCAAACCATCCTCCGTCATTTCTGTTGCCGCGTTCTGCTTTTTGGGGTGATCCTCTGGAGTTTAAGTCTGGTTCCCGCCGCCGCCCATCAGGCAGATCATCGAAAAACCCCCATCGTCACCGCCGTGCAAAAGGTGGGGCCTGCCGTCGTTAATATTTTTACCGAAGAGGCCCCACGCAAGCATAAAAACCCGTTCCGCGATTTCATGGGCGACCAATTGTTCGAGAAATTTTTCGACGATTTTTATCAGCAAAATGAGTCCAGCCGGCGCAGTCTCGGCTCCGGCGTCATTATCGATCCCAAAGGGTACATCCTGACCAACGAGCACGTCGTTGCCAGGGCGGTGAGGGTAAAGGTGACGCTGATCGACAACCGGGAGTTTGAAGGACGGGTGGTCGGCGCGGATGTTAAATCCGATCTCGCCATCATCAAAATCGATTCCGACCGGCCTCTGCCCTATGTAAAAATGGGCCGCTCCGACGATCTGATGATCGGTGAAACCGTCGTCGCCATCGGCAATCCTTTCGGCCTCAAGCATACGGTCACCACCGGCATCATCAGCGCACTGAACCGCACCATCCGCGCCGGCAAAAAGCAGGTGTTCAACGATTTCATTCAGGTGGACGCATCGATCAATCCCGGCAACAGCGGCGGCCCTCTGCTCAACATCAACGGTTCGCTGATCGGCATCAACACCGCCATCTTCAGGGAAGCGCAGGGCATTGGCTTCGCCATCCCCATCGACAAGGCGCGGCGCATCGTCGACGATCTACTGGAATACGGCAAGGTGCGGCGCGGCTGGCTCGGCGTCTCCGTGCAGGATTTGAATGCCAAGGGCGCGCACCACTTCGGCCTGGATCATGTCTATGGCGTGCTGGTCACCAATGTCTTCCGGAAAAGCCCCGCGAAACGCGCCGACATTCACCCCGGAGATATCCTGCTCAGCATCGACGGTCGTGAAATCGCCGACAAGTCGGATTACTTCCGCAAAATCGCCTCGTATACCGTGGGCGACCGTTTTAAGTTGAGCTACCTGCAGGGCGGACACGTGCACCGCACACATGTCCACATCTCCCCCATTTCCCGCTCCGCCGCCGGGGAGATGGCCAAACAATGGCTCGGCGTGTCGGTGGTGGATATTGACTGGCGGCTCGCCAAGCGGTACAAAATTGTTGCGCGCCACGGCGTGGTGGTGAAGAGAGTCCGCCCGGACAGCCCCAGCGGGGCGGTCGGCATCCGGCCCGGTGATATCATCCGCCAGATGAACGACAACAAGATACGCAACCTGGGCGAATTCAACACCGCCATCCTCGAAGCAAGCAAACTCAGCTCCGTCCTGCTGCTCGTTCAGCGCGGAAGAAACTCGTATTATGTTACATTAGAGCCGTAAAAGTTACGGCCCCTGCCATCCCCCATCATCGGGTGACCATGTCCGACAGCGACCAA
>CBDVDB010000296.1:0-2989 GCA_965372625.1 uncultured Nitrospinaceae bacterium | reverse complement strand
CGGTTCAGAAGTTTAATAAGGACGATTTTCTTTCTTTTTTTTCGGCTGGATGTTCATGGCATCGATCTTACGCTTGAGCGTGTTGCGGTTGATTCCCAAATCCTTGGCGGTGGCCACCTGATTGCCCCGGTTTTTCTCAAGCAGCTGCTCGAATAAATGTTTCTCCGCCGATTCGATCAACAGGTCGTACAATTGCCCTTTGTCGGAGTCCCCATGGTCCTCCAGGAAATTCTGGACCAGCGGATCCATTTCATGGTCCCAGCCGGAGCTTATCAGTTCCTGAGCGGGTTGGGCGGACTGCATGTTGGCCGGCAGGTGTTCCATCAGCAGAGGACCGCTCGACGCCAGCACCAGGCCGCGTTTGATCACGTTTTCCAATTCGCGGATGTTGCCCGGCCAGTTATATTTTCGGAAAACCCGCTCCACTTGCGGCGACAGGTAAACCTTGCCCCGCGTCAGTTCTTCGGAAAACTTGGTCAGGAAATAGTTGGCCAGCATCGGTACGTCCTCCGCCCGTTCACGCAGTGGGGGCAATTGGATATTGATGACGTTGAGCCGGTGGTACAGGTCTTCGCGGAACCGTTTCTGCTCCATAAGCTCCGGCAGAATCTGGTTGGTGGCGGCGATCACCCGCACGTCCACCCGAATCGGCTCCTTGCCGCCCACCCGGTAAAATTCATTGTTTTGCAGAACGCGCAGGATTTTGGCCTGCAGGGCGAGCTCCATGTCGCCGATTTCATCGAGCAGGACGGTTCCGCCGTCGGCCAACTCGAATTTCCCTTTCTTCGCTGCCACCGCTCCGGTGAAAGCGCCTTTCTCATGGCCGAACAGTTCGGATTCCAATAGTTCGCGTGAAATGGCAGCGCAGTTGATGAAAATAAGGGGAAGTTTCACCCGGTCGGAATAATAATGAAGCGCCCGCGCCACCAGTTCCTTGCCGGTGCCGCTTTCGCCGGTGATCAAAACCGGGAGCTGGGTGACAGCGGCCTTGCCGATGGTCTTGAAGATGTCCTGCATGGCCCGGCTTTTACCGATGATATTATCCACCGAAAAGTCAGTCCCCCCGGCGGGCGCATCTTCCCGGGGGGGCGCCACCTGGGAGCTGGCCACCACCTTGTCGATCAATTCGTAAATTTCGTTGAAGTCGAACGGCTTGCTGATGTAATCGTAAGCGCCCTTGCGCATGGCCAGGATGGTATTGTTCATCGTATCCTGGGCGGTCATCACCACCACGTGGGATTGCGGTTGCCGGCTTTTGATCTGATCGAGCAGATCCATGCCGCTCATTCCCGGCATGAAGATGTCGGTGAAGACCAGCAGGTAATGGTGATCCTTTATTTTTTCCAGAGCTTCCTCGGCGCTGGCGGCGGTATGGACGGTGAACGGTTTTTCCTCCAGCGCCTGCGCGAAGACCCAACGGATATTTTCTTCGTCGTCAACGATCAGAATTTTCATTTCAGTGGTCATGGTTATCCTTGTTCGACAGGCAGGAACACCTGAACCCGCGTGCCTTTGCCTTTTTCCGAATGCACGATCATTTTTCCCTGATGGTTCTCCACGATTTTCAAGGATAAAGGCAGGCCCAGCCCGCTGCCCTTGCTCTTGGTGGTATGGAAAGGGGTGAACATGTTGTTCAAATCTTCTTCTCCCATACCGGACCCCGAATCCCTGATTTCCACCAGAATGGCCTGACGGGAATTGGGGTTGGTCTCCGTCTTGACGGTGTAATGGGAATGGATCCGGGTTATGATTTCCAGCGCTCCCCCTTCGGGCATAGCCTCTTGAGCGTTGCGCACCAGATTGAGGAACACCTGCTTCAATTGATCTTCATCGCCTTCCACCTGCGGCAGACTGGGGTCGTAATTCTGAATGAACCGTGTGTCTGCATTTTGGTTCTCATCCTCCAACAGCAAAATTTCTTCCAGGATCTGATGGATGTTGAGCAGTTTGAGTTCCAGTTGCGTGGGCCGCGCGAAATCCAGCATGCGGTCCATCATGCGGTTGATCCGGTCCGATTCCTTGATCACCACATCCAGGAACTTGTGGTGCTGGTCCGGCAAACGTTTGCGCAGCAACTGGGCCGATCCGCTGATCGCCACCAGCGGATTTTTGATTTCGTGCGCCATGCCCAGGGACAACACGCCGAGATGAGATAACTCGTCCATCCGCCGGGAACTTTCTTCCAGTTCCTTGAACAGGCTCATATCCCTGATGTGTAACACCGCTCCCTGCGGCGGGCCGCCATCATTCATGAAAGGCGATACCGTGACGCTGGCCGGGAAGGACGTTTGGGTGGTTTTCCGGAAGCCCCGGCACCGGATATCGCGGAACGAGTTTCCGCGCGTCAACGTTTGACGGATCTTGTCGCTGATTTCCGGTTGCCCGGGAAAAATTTTGGTCAAGGGTTTGCCCGTTAAAGATTCTATGGATGCGCGAAACATTTCCTCAACAGCCGAGTTGGCGGTCGCGATGGCGCCGTTGGCGGAAACCAGAACCACGCCATCTATAAAAGAGGAAAAGATTTGCTCAAAATAATGATTGTCCCCATCCATCTCAATACCGGGCGCCGTTTAGCTGGACGCCTTTTTCCGTTTTGAAGTTTTTGATTTACCGCCGGTGTACGGATTTTTACTGCCGGCTTTAGCGGCTGGTTTGGGTTCGGACGGGGCGGCGGGAGCCGGGGTCTTGCCGGCATCGGGTGCTTTACCGCCTTCCGCTTTTGATTCGGCGGGAGCCGCTGGCTTGCCCTGCTGGCTTTCCGCTTCCCAGCCCTTTTTGCGGGCCTCAGAGGGATAATCGTTGGCGTACCAGCCGTCGCCTTTCAGAATAAAACCGCCCGCCGACACCATCCGCCGGGGCTTGCCCCGGCAGCCCTTGGTTTCACAATTTTTTGGGGGATCGGCGCTCACCGCGTGGATCAACTCAAACACCCCGCCGCATTTTCCACATTCGTATTCATATATTGGCATTACTCAACACTCCAAAATTG
>CBDVDB010000295.1:0-2995 GCA_965372625.1 uncultured Nitrospinaceae bacterium | reverse complement strand
GTTTGAGATCCAGTTTGGTTATATAGATAGTCAACTCACGGGTACTGCCAGTACCGTTCCCGTCCGTTTGGTAACCTTGCATTTGAAAGGCTTCCTCCGCGACCTGTTGAAAGTTGATATCCAAATTTTCAGAAGGGTGATAATTTTTGGTAACCAGAGCCCGGCCCGATTTAATTTTTCGGTCGGAGTCTTTTTTTATCAGGATATTATGCCTTCTCTTATCCACCACGGTAACCTTAAGGTTTTTCCCGGAACCTTTAGAGGACTCGTGAATTAAAATTCGGGTGTTCAACTCCAGAAAGGAATCATTCTGCATTTTATTTTTGTTGCAGGCCCCCAAGGCTCCCGCGAAAATTAAAACACAGCCCATCAGTACAACAACTTTGGTTTTCAACATAATTCCCGTCCTGAAAATGTGGATTGAGTCACTCTATTTAATGTAACAGGTCATTTTCAGATTTCCATAGTTTTTGCTGTGGGATCGGGTTGTCAGCAAGAGAAGAAGGAAAGAAAAGTTTCCGGTGAGCCAGAGGGGGGGGCTTTAGTCAGGGAAATTCAACGGTTTTTCAGATTTACATTGTTACCGCTGATTTGGGTAACAGCAGAGCAGGAAATCTTTCAAGGCCTGGCCTGGGGGTTTCAACCACAGGGCAACCGGCGTGCATGGGCCGGCAAAAAAAATTATGAGGATTTGGGTTTGGAAGAAGCCGCTTCCTGCGTGTGACGGCGGAATAAATCCCGGCGGCTGACCAGCCGGTCGAGGAACAGGAGACCGTCCAAATGATCCATCTCATGTTGCACTGCCCGCGCTTCATAGCGTTCCATATTAAATTCATGCTCTTTCCCGAACTCATCGCGGGCCCGGACTGTGATAAATTTGGCGCGGGCGACGTTGCCCGTGTATTCCGGAACCGAAAGGCAACCTTCGCGTCCGATGGCCGATCCCTCCCGTGAGAGGATTTCCGGATTGATCATTACCAGCCGGCCGTGATATTTGATTTTTGGTTTACCGGAAACATCCACGATCACGATGCGCTCGCAGCGGCCCACTTGCGGTGCGGCGATACCGACGCCTCCCGGACCGGCCCGCATGGTTTCCTCCAGATCGCGGATAAAATTCCGCAGGGCGTCATCAAAGTTCGCGACCGGTTTCGAGGATTGTTTCAAACGCGGATCGGGATAAACCAGAATATCGAGAACGGCCATGCACCTTACCCGATCAGTGTATCAATAGATTCCAGTTGGGTTTCCAGACCTTTTTCCTGCGCCAGCTTTTTCAAGGCCTCCTCCAGAACTTCGATTCCCTGTTCCGCGACTCCCTCGATGGTCATGACATAGATGGGATTTTCCTTCGTGCCCCCGACGTCGGACTCCAGGTTCAGGATATTGAACCCCTTCTCCGCCAGAACCCCCGTCGCTTCGGCGATAATGCCGGCGCGGTCCGCCCCGTAAACGGTGATAAGCGTATCCGGCTCCACATGGTGCAACAGTTCCCCTTCAATGGCGTCGACATGATGCCGCAGATTGAAGGATTGGCAGACCGGACCCACCAGAGCGTCCAACGCCTGTTCATCTCCCGCGAACTGCACCATGAGCATGACGGTAAAGTTGCCGCCCAGCCGCACCATGGACGCCTCCCCCAGGTTGCACTCGCCTTCGTACAACGCACGGGTGATTTGAGCGACGATGCCGGGTTGGTCTTTCCCCACCAGAATCAGCATGAACCATTTTTTCATAAGGGTTTCCCTTCAAGCGGTCAACGGGTTATGAAAACCATGACACCCAATAAAGGCGTTGTCAAGCTTTGGGGAGCCGTGGTCCGTGATTCGTTGAGGTATTCAGTTTTTTAAAACAACGCGGTACCGGGCCTGATTGGTCCGGACCCGGTCCATCGCCGGGTTGACCTCGTCCATGGCAAATGATTCGGTTTTAGCTTCGACTCCATGACGCGCCGCGAAGGCCAGCATGGTTTCGATATCGCCCCGGCTTCCGATGGGACTGCCGCGCACCGTTTTTCGGGATGCAATCAGAGGAAACGCCGGAATGGATATGGCGCTTTGCGGAACGCCGACCATGCACAACTGGCCCTCCGGCCGCAGAATGTCCAGATAAGCTCCCCAGTCCAGGTCCGCTGGAACCGTCGAAATGACAAAGTCCTGGGTGCCCGCGTTGGCTGTCAGAGTTTCGGGATCTTTCGAATTCAACACCCGGTGCGCGCCAAAATCTTTCGCTTCTTTTTCTTTGCCGGGGGTAGCGGTAAAGGCTGTCACCTCGCATCCCCAGGCTTTGTAAAATTGTAAGGCCAGGTGGCCCAGACCGCCAATGCCGATGACTCCCACTTTCATGGCGGGGCGGATGTTGAAATGAATCAAAGGAGCGAACACGGTGACGCCCCCGCACAGCAAGGGAGCCGCATTTTCCGACTTCAGGCCGTCGGGCAGGGCGAAGGCAAACCGGCTGTCTACGACAAGGGCTTTGGCGAAACCGCCGTAATTTCCCAGGCAGGTGCCTCCGATTTCCGCGCACAAGTTTTCCTTGCCGGAGATACACCATTCACAACTCATGCACGAAGAGCATTGCCAACCGATACCCACTCTCTGTCCGATTTTTAAATGTTTGACCGAAGACCCTATGGCCGATACGTTTCCGACGATTTCATGCCCCGGCACCATCGGGTATTGAGAGATGCCCCAGTCATTGTCGACCAGGTGAGTGTCGCTGTGGCAGATGCCGCAATGACTGATTTTGACTTCCACGTCCCACGGACCCAGGTTGCGAGAAGTGTAGCTGAACTTTTCAAGCGGCGCCTTGGCCTCCTGCGCGGCATAGCAATCAATATTCATAAAAGTTGTCTCCTATTTCTGGATTAACCCTTTGAAGTCGAACCATCCTTCCAATGCCTGCAATTTCTCCGGAGAAAAACTTTGGGTGTTCAGGTTATCGATGAAGGGGAGTTCTCCCAGAACCGGGACTCCGGACAATTCCGTCAGTATCC
>CBDVDB010000294.1:0-2998 GCA_965372625.1 uncultured Nitrospinaceae bacterium | reverse complement strand
GGGAGCAATTGAAAGGGTTTCCATATCTCAGAAAAAAGGATTAAGGCGCTCCTTGATCCTTTTTTATTTTGCGGATTATTGTGAGGATTTCGCGCAACGGAAGCCGGTACCCTCGGAGCGCAGTTGGAAATGCGAATCGCGCCGGTTGGCGGACCGCAATTCCCCCACGTTCTGATTCCACGCACCCCCCCGGTAAACTTTATGGGTAATGGATTGTGCGCCGATGCAATCCACCCGCATGCACGCGTCCAGTTCCGACCGCGGGCCCTGTGGATCCTTTTCCGGGCTTACCAGATAGTAATTTTTTTCCACGTCCATCCAATCTTGAATCCACTCGCTGACGTTGCCCGCCATATCGTAAAGACCGAAAGCATTGGGCGGGAACGACCCGACCGGCGCGGTGTGTTTGAATCCGTCGGTGACGCGAGGCTCCCGGATATTCAACTCGCAGACGCTGTCGCAGAAGTTGGCTTCTTTCCCGGAAACGGTAGGTCCCCAGTAAAACGGCGTCGTGGTTCCCGCGCGCGCGGCAAATTCCCATTGCGCTTCCGTCGGCAGGCGCATCCCCACTTTTTTGCAGTAATCGCTGGCCTCGTCCCACGTCGGACTGTCGACCGGCAGGTCCGCCCCCACATTCTGGGACGGATTGGTTCCCATCACCGCTTGAAAGTTTTTTTGCCGCACTTCATATTTCCCCATTTGAAACGACGAGATGCAGACTTTGTGGGCCGGCCGCTCGTCCGGTTCCCCCCTCTCGCTTCCCATTTGAAAACATCCCGCGGGGATAACCGCCAATTCTTCTTCCGACTTGCCATGCCGGGTGGCAATGAGGCTTTTCTGAACCTGGCTCTTTAATGCCAGAGCCGAATCCCGCGTGGCGGTGGGAATACCTTTGTATTTGAGGCGGGTTTTGCTTTTCGGCAAAAGTTTCATCTTGCCGGTTTTCATGAAATACACCCGGTAGTGGGGAACCGGTTTTTCCGGGTCCTCCCGGATAAATGAAGAGCCGGCCGGTTTCTCTTTTTTAGCGGACTCATCCACTTTCATCACGGCTTCATCCACCAGTTCCGCTTCATGAGGGTTCGGATCGCCTTCGACATAGACCAGCACATTGCGTCCCTTGACGGCAGGCATCTCTAAAATGCGGTCAATCAGGGCTTCGGCTTCCTTGAACTTTTTCAATTTGATTTTGGTTTCGGCCAGGGCTCGAAGCGCTTTGTGGTCGTCCGGTTCTTTGGCAACAGCCTGGCTGAAGAATTGCTCCGCTTCCTGATACTTTTTCTCACTGAAAGCCTGTTGGCCGGACAGCAGAAGATCGGCCTCCTCCGCCTGGGAAACCCCGGTAGGAAATGCTAACAGGCTCATTGCAAACAAAACCCGCAATCGGAAAAAATTTCTCATACCTGGTATTCTTTTGTTCGGGACATAGCGGCAACTATGCCTTATTGTCGAGGGAAAATCGACTTTATTTTAATGGGAAACGCGGGAGGAATGGAGCTTGAGGATGTGATTGGATCGGGTTAATCAGGTGTTGCTGGTTTTCTATAATAGCACACCCGTTCATTCTTAACCTGCATGGGGATTGGAGGCAACCGGCTCTGGACTCGCCCGGGACGGTCTAAAGCATCTTTTCCCTTTGCGAATATCAGCGATCACCGGTTTCTTTCCTGGCGGCCTCCTATTCTTCATCATATTTATATTCCACCCCGAGAAGGTTTTTCATGGAATCGAAGATTTGATGAGCCTTAAAAGGTTTTAAAATAAAACCGTGGCAGCCGATCTTAAGAAAATCGCCTTTCTGGTGGCTGAATACTGAGGCGGTAATGGCCACTATTTTCGGTTTATCTTTTCCCAGCTTCTCTTGTATCCTGACGACGGCCTCCTCTCCTCTCATCACCGGCATGCGCATGTCCATAAACACGATGTCATAATCATTTTCCAGAGCTTTTTCCACGGCGGCTTTACCGTTTTCAGAACCGTCTACATCTACATTAATACTCTCGAGAATTTTGGTTAGGACATCCCGATTGTAGTCGACGTCATCCACCACAAGTGCCTTAACGCTGGACCCGGACACCAAACGCAATACTTTAAGCTCTGAGGATTCAGGAAGCACTTCGATATCCCCCTCAGCCGAAGGCAAGGGCAGGGTGAAATAGAATTTCGAGCCGCGATCGGGCTGTGACTCGACCCCGAGTTCTCCTCCCATGAGTTCGATTTGTCTTTTGGAAATGGCCAGCCCCAGACCCGTGCCTCCTTCACATTGGCCGACCCGATCCTGCTTGAAGGGTTCAAAAATACTTTCGAGGGAGTTCGGGTTAATTCCCGGTCCCGTGTCCTCCACCTCAAATCGATACAAATGGTTTCCGAGTTTTTGAACCTTGAAATTAATTTCTCCCTTTTTGGTAAACTTGACGGCATTACCCAAAAGGTTGATCAAAATCTGTTTCAATTTCGGCTCATCTCCATGAACCACCACGGTGTCTTCCTCTAATCTTTCCAACCGCCAGACCAATCGTTTTTCATCACAACGAACCTGAAAGATGCTGGAGACCCATTCAATCACATTCAGCAAATTAAAATTGACGGGATTCAACTCCATGGCCCCCGATTCGATTTTGGAAATATCCAGAATATCGTTGATCAAACTCAAAAGGTGATTCCCGCTCCGGAGGATGATTCCGATATTTTCTTTCTGTGGCAGGGTCAGAGCGTTATCCCGGTTTAGGAGTTGGGAAAAACCCAGAATGGCGTTCATGGGAGTGCGAATTTCATGGCTCATGTTTGCGAGGAAAATGCTTTTGGCCAGGTTCGCAGACTCCGCCCTTTCCCGCGCCCCTTCCAGTTCGGACTGGTATTTCCGCGCACTGTCCAGCGCTTCCTGCAAAGGCCTGGTCATTGATCGAGCCAACATTATGGAGAATCCTACGACAACGATAAAGGCAAAAAATAAACTCGTGCCCAAAGAGGTAATTGCTTTACTGATACTCGTTTCAAT
>CBDVDB010000293.1:0-3000 GCA_965372625.1 uncultured Nitrospinaceae bacterium | reverse complement strand
TTATTCCGATACCGCGCGAGGGCCATGAGGGGGAAGAAGACCTGGTACAGGTGGTACTTGATAAAAAAGTGGCGGGGGAAGCCGGTGCCGGTGAATTCGTCTTCGTACCAACTGCCGTCTTTTTGCTGGCTTTTGACGAGGTACTCGATGCCGCGCTTGACGGCGTTGCTGTGGGGTTCGTCGGCTTCGATCAGACCCATCACCGCCCACGCGGTTTGTGAGTTCGTGCTTTTGCCTTTTCCGCGCAGATTGGGTTCGGTGTAACTCTGGCAGGTTTCGCCCCAGCCGCCGTCGGGATTCTGATGCCCCTTCAGCCATTCGGCGGCCTTGCGGATGTACGCCTGACTGGGGTCTTCGCCGATGGACCGCAGTCCCGTCAGCACCAGCCACGTGCCATAAATGTAATTGACTCCCCACCGCCCGAACCAACACCCGTCGGGTTCCTGCCCGCTCTTGATGAATTGCAGAGCGTGGCGCACCATCGGGTCGTTGACATCATGATTGATGCGTCCCAGCATCCACAGCACGCGCCCCGTCACATCCACCGTCGGCGGATCGAGCATCGCGCCGTGGTCGGCGAATGGAATTTCGTTGAACAGTGTGTGATCGTTATCCTGATCAAACGCCGCCCAGCCGCCATTGGAACTTTGCATGCTGAACAGCCAGGTGAAGGCGCGTTGCATTTCCTTTTCTTTCCATGCCGCGTCTTTGATAGTGGTGCGGTCCAGCGCCATCAGGATTTCCGCCGTGTCGTCGCAGTCCGGGTAGGGCTCGTTATAAAACTCGAAGGCCCAGCCGCCGGGCGGGGTTTTGGGATTTTTCACCGTCCAGTCGCCGGGCCGTGTCACCTGCTTGTGGAGCATCCATTCCCCGGCTTTGATGATGGCGGGGTGATCGCCCGGCACTCCGGCATCCATCAGCGCATTGCAGGAGAGCGACGTGTCCCACAACGGCGAGACGCAAGCCTGGAAAATGAGGTGGTCGCCGCGGTTGATAATAAAACGGTCGATAGCTTCGTAGCCTTTGACCAGGACCGGGTCATCGTTTTGGTAGCCCATCAGTTTCAGGGCTATCATCGAGTTGAGCATGGCCGGCTGGATACCGGCGAAGTCGCCCTCCGGTTCCTGATGGTCGAGCGTCCATTGCAACGCGCGTTTCAGCGCCAGGTTGCGCAATGGTTTGACGGGCGATTTGCCGAGGAACTTGATGACCTTGTCCACGAACAGAAAAAAGTTCGGCCAGTTCATCCCGCTCTTTTTGGATTTTACGGACAGATCGCGGTCGGCGGGTTTGAAAATTTCCGATGCCGCCCGTTCCCTGGTCAGCGGCCACACCGGTTTGTGGGCGGCGATGAGTGTAAGCGGCACCACGGTGCCGCGCGACCAGCTCGACATCTCATATATGTTGAAGTAGAAACTTTTGGGGAGCAGGATGATTTCGACCGGCATGGCGGGAACGTCGTCCCACGAACTGAGCCCCAGCATGGCCAGAAAGATTTTGGTGAAGATGCGGGCCTTTCTCACCCCGCCCAGCCTGGCGATGCATTTGCGGGCGAGGATCATCTTCGGGTGGTTCGGGCCCAACCCCGCCATGCGGAGCGCCACGGTGGACTCCACGGTGGTGCCGATATCACTGGCTCCCCCGAAAAACAGGGGCCATCCGCCGTCCACCTGCTGGCTGTTGAGCAGGGTATTTTTGCACTTTTCCACCCGCTCCGGGTCCCACATCCCCATGAAATGCATGAAAAATACGTATTCCGCGACCATGGTGGCGTTGGACTCCAACTCGGCCACCCAGAATCCCTCCGGGTGCTGGAGCGCGAGCAGATAATCCCGGGTCCGGTCGATGGCCCGGTCCAGAAGGACGCGGTTCCTGGCCGGTGGCTTCGGGGTATCCGCTGGAGAAGCGGATTTTTCAGCGATTTCGGGTTTTTGCTCCGGCATCAATCACCTGGAAGTGGGTGGCTGTGGTTTTCGATCCGGGATGTCCGTAGACGGGGGGCCGATCGAGTTGGAGTGTTGAAATATAAGTGACCTGCCTTCATTATAGTGAAGATACTGAATATTACAAATAATCCTGAAACTCCCGTTTTCCCGGTTGACAGGCCAGCCGGAATTTCTTATCATATCCAGTTCTGAATACAAACCTAATTATCTGAATTTACAATGAAAACGTTTTCAGCCAAACAGCAGGACGTGGTTAAGAAGTGGGTCGTGATCGACGCGGCGGATCAATCTCTGGGCCGGGTGGCCAGCAAGGTGGCGGCGATTGTTCGCGGCAAGACCAAGCCCATCTATACCCCGCACGTGGATACCGGCGACAATGTCATTATCGTCAACGTCGCCCAGGTAAAAATGACCGGGCAGAAATGGCGCAAGAAAATTTATTATCATCACACCGGTTACATCGGCCACATCAAATCCGCCACGGCCCAGGAGATTTTCGATAAGAGTCCCCGCGAGTTGCTCAAGAAAGCCATCGACGGCATGTTGCCCAAAACGCGGCTGGGACGGACGTTGCGCAATAATTACCGGATTTACGATAACGAAGAACATCCTCATAGCGGACAAAAACCCGAAGTGGTTTCCGTTTAGTAACCCTATTGAAAGAGCCGGGCTATCCCCGGTAAGGAGCACACTCAGTGGAAGATCGATATTACGCAACCGGCCGAAGAAAAGAAGCCATCGCCAAAGTCTGGATTCAGGCGGGCGAAGGCACTATTACCGTGAACAATAAACCACTGAGTGTTTACTTTGGCCGAAAAACCGCTGATATGATCGTACACCAGCCGTTGATCCTGACCGATACCCTGAAATCCCTGGATATCAAAGCCACCGTTCTGGGCGGCGGTTTGTCCGGTCAGGCCGGAGCGCTCCGGCTCGGTATTTCCAGAGCTCTTATCGTTTCCGATCCCGAACTCCGGCCGCCTTTGAAGAAAGCCGGATTCCTCACCCGCGACTCGCGCGAAGTCGAACGTAAAAAGTACGGACGCGCCGGGGC
>CBDVDB010000292.1:0-3001 GCA_965372625.1 uncultured Nitrospinaceae bacterium | reverse complement strand
CGGTGGCGGTTGAGGTTTTCATTGCCGTTGATCAGGTCCAGGCGGTTTTGCGCAGGGGCCAGAGTGATTTCTGTTTTGGGTTCAGAGGAAAAATACACCTGCGTTTCCGGAATCGGCGAGAGGATCAGTTGGGTCTCGTAAGGCGATTTTTCGCTCAGCCCGTCATCCACCGGCGGCTCATGAGCAAAACCGGTGGCCCGGCTGTGAAAAATGAGCGGCTTGTGGCTTTTGAAATGCCCGGCCCTCGGCAGCAAATGCTCCGATGCTTTGGAATACGGCTGCCAGGCAACGGTGGGAAAATAATAATGCGCATCATTGAGGTGCACGGTTCCCGGCGGGGTCATCCCCTCGGCCGCGACGCCGAACCCTTTTCCCGCCAGCACCCAGGGTTTGTCGGCAACCGTTATCGGGTTCCCCAGAACTCCCTTCTCCTGACCGGACGTTTTCCGGCTTCTGGGATCATTCAATAAAGCCGGTAGAAATTCATAGCGGTTGATGGCACGGGTTTCGGCATCCTGCCGGAACGGATCCGGCCCCTTCAGGAGAATGCGTTGCGTGGCCTGAAAGGGTTCCGATGATGGGCCGGGAAAATGCGGACCCTCTTCACCCAACAGAGCGGCTTGCGTGTCCGGCGTATCCGGGAGAACGAGGTCACTGCGCAACTCGACCTGAACGGCGCCGACCTCGATCGGCTTTTCCGCCTCCTGCGAGCAGGCAAAGGGAACCCACCCGGCAAGCAGTATCAGTCCATAACGTGTCCACGCCAATTTTTCCAACATCTGCCCTCAAACATTCAAGAAATTTGACACCGGCCGGGAGCGAACCCCTGCTATTTATTAAGTTAACGCATTGGCACGAAGATTGCTTTTATATTTTGAAACTGGATTTCGACAAATTTTTGAACGGGTAGGACCTGCTTGCATGGACCTCATCAACGGAGAACTCAGGAGTCATTTGGATCCCACCGCCATCCGTATTTTGAAAAAGCGTCTGGTTTCCGGAAAAATTACGCCGCGGGTGTTCAAGGACATTTTGCGGCGGCAAATGGTCAAGTATTTTTTTAAGAGTCACCAGCATCCTCTGACGATCACCTTGGAAGGCTGGCGGCGCCGGATCAAAAAACGGCTGGGGCTGAACGGAACCGCCACACCACGGTCCCGGGAAAACAAACGTGAAACCCCTCACCACAAAAGGTTTTGACCGGGGGCTGTTTCTCTTGTTCCGGAGTCCGCTCAACACGCACCTCGCCACTCCCCCCGCGGCCAACTCTTCCAATATTTTTTTTCTCCAAAGGCCGCTCCTGTTGCTACAATGATCTGCACCCATACCCGTATGGGAGATTATACGTATGGGAGATTATAAACTTTTCAAAATCACTCTTCATTGACCATGAACTGGGAAACGATCACACGATTTGTAACTGAGAACAACAGCTACGTCCTGCAGGCGTTCCTCGTCGTATTGGCCTCCATGATCCTGGACTTAATTCAGCGGCGAATCCTGAAAAAATTGCATGCCAAAGCCGAGAAAACCAAAAACGACTGGGATGATGCGATTATCGACGCCATTAAAAAACCCATTTCCCTGATCATCTGGGCGGCGGGTATTTACCTGGCGGCGGAAATCATTCAGGACGCCACCGGCGCGGTGATCTTCGACGCGGTGGAACCGCTCAGGGATACGGTAATCATCGGCGCCATAGCCTGGTTCATGGTGCGCCTGATCAAACGCGGCGAGCAGAACCTGGTTAAAGGCGAAAAGAAACTCGACCCCACCACCGTCGACGCCATCGCTAAATTATTAAAGATTTCGGTAGTCATCACGTCGATTCTGGTGGTTCTGCAAACGCTAGGGTTCAGTGTTTCCGGGGTGCTGGCGTTCGGCGGCATCGGCGGCATTGCGATCGGGTTTGCCGCGAAGGACCTGCTGGCCAATTTCTTCGGCGGACTGACGATCTATCTGGACCGCCCTTTTAAGGTGGGAGACTGGATCCGTTCGCCGGACCGCGATATCGAAGGCACCGTGGAGCAAATCGGCTGGCGTCTGACGCGCATCCGCACGTTCGACAAACGTCCGCTTTATGTTCCCAATGCCGTGTTCACCACCATCGCGCTGGAAAACCCGTCGCGCATGCTCAACCGCCGCATCTACGAAACCATCGGCATCCGCTACGACGATGCGGGGAAAATGAGGACCATCGTCGACAAAGTGAAAGACATGCTGAAAAACCATCCGGAAATCGACACCACCCAGACCCTGATCGTCAATTTCAACGCGTTCGCTCCTTCGTCGCTGGACTTTTTCGTTTACACGTTGACCAAAACCACCGACTGGATTCACTTTCACGAAGTGAAGCAGGACGTGATGCTCAAAATCCTCGACATCATAGAGGGCGAAGGAGCTGAATGCGCCTTCCCCACCTCCACCGTCCATCTGGCGGACAAGGACATCCTCAAAAACGTGGATACCCAAATTTAATCCCCTCCTCCAGAATAAGCCCCTCGCCTCCGCCCAACGGGTAGAGTCGCCTCAATATCGCCCACCGATTCAATGTGTTGTAACCCGGTATTTGGCTCTGAAAAACCAACCCCAAAAGGGTTTGACAAGCCATGGGGTGATTTGTAAACTGTGGCGGCTTTGAGAACTTTCATCGCAATTGATGTTCCACCTTCAGTTTTAGATACGATCACCCGTATCCAAAATCGATTCAAATCCCTGGGACTGCACGCGTCCTGGGTTCGGCCCGGCAACATTCATCTGACCTTGAAGTTTCTGGGAAATACCGAGCCTGACCGGGTCCCGGGTATTCAATGTAAAATAACCGAGGCACTGGCATCATTTTCGCCGTTCCGGCTGTCGTTGGAGCAAGCCGGAGTGTTTCCGGATTCGAAGCGTCCCCGCGTTTTATGGGTGGGATTGAAGGATGAAGAGGGAACACTGCAAACCCTGCAGTCCGGCATCGAGAAGGCGCTGGCGAGCGCGGGTTTTCCCGCCGACCCGA
>CBDVDB010000291.1:0-3009 GCA_965372625.1 uncultured Nitrospinaceae bacterium | reverse complement strand
CCCACAGTTTCCCGCCTAATTCAGGGTCAATTCAATACCGCTCATCATAGGCGAAAATAAAGCAAAAATCAACTGCTCGCCGCAGGGGCAAAATCAAAAAACCTCCCCTCACCTTAATCCTCTCCCCATGAGGGGAGAGGAGAAATTGGGGCCAGCGTCACGCTAGCCCCTTTACAAGGGGGAGCAAAAACGATTGTGCTAAACTTTCAACGCTATGGCCGAGAAATTGAAAATATTGTTCTTATGCACGGGGAATTCGTGCCGGAGCCAGATGGCGGAGGGCTGGGCCGAGGCATTGAAAACCGACGCCATTGAGCCGCATTCGGCGGGGACCGACCCGCAGGGCATGAACCCCCGCGCCATCAAAATCATGGCGGAGGCGGGGGTGGATATTTCGAAGCATACGTCCAAGCACGTCGATGACGTGATGTACGTGCCGTTCGATTACGTGGTCACGGTGTGCAGTCACGCCGACGAGACTTGCCCGGTGTTTCCCGGCAACACGAAAGTCATTCATGTCGGCTTCGACGATCCGCCGAAGCTGGCTGAGGGCGCGGCGACGGAGGAGGAAGCGCTGTCCCATTATCGCCGGGTGCGGGATGAGATCAAGGCGTTCGTGGCGGGGCTACCCGATAACCTGGAACCGGCACCGGGGGCATGATTAAAAAAGTTTACAGAGGCAATCAACTGAAACTCAGGATAACGTGATGCGATTTTTAATTCTTTTAATTTATTTAACATTCTATCTGCCCGCGGTTCTCTTCGCGCACGAGGCGGAGTCGATCAAGGTCGTGGTGGTGGGCGACACGGGGATCGGGGAGCGCGCGTTTCATCCGGGATTCGAGGCGGTACAGGCCGCCATGCGCCAGGAAAAGGCGGACGCTATTCTGCATCTCGGGGATTTTATCTATCAACCGGAAAAATTTCCAAAAAATTGCAACGACACGTATATCGATGAGATAAAAAAAACACTGGTCAAGCCTTACGGCATCCGCATTTTCGTCGCCGGCGATAACGATCTGCCGCCGCAAACGTGGAAACCGAAAGCCTCCGGGTGCTGGGACAAAATCGCGCCGCTGGCTACGCGGTTTGATAAGCCCTCCGGCCGGGGTCCGCGCCCCGGAAAACTGGCAGGGACCATGAATCTGGAGACCGTGCTTTTCGTAGTGCTCAATGTCTACGAATGGAGCGATCCCGCCCGCTGGCTCAAATCTATCGTGCACGAAGCGCGGCACAAGGGCCTCTGGATCATTTTCGCCCTGCACGAACCGGCGTTGACCACCGCCTGGTATCAGGAGAAACGGCAGACGGTGTTAAAACAGATCAACGCCCTGGAACCCGATCTGGTGTTCGCGGGCAACCAGCATTCCTATGAACGGTTTTATCCGATGGGCATTCCTCACCGAAGCGGAACCCTGCCGGTGGTCAAGGAGTCAAATTACAAAAAGGGGACGGGAGTAACGCATGTGGTGTCGGGCGGCGGCGGCGCCCTGTTCAAACCGTTCGCCGATCAGCAGGATCAAGACAAGCACACCGCGCCGGATGCGGTGTCCGACGCCCTGGCGAAACGCGCCCTCATGTTTCATTATGTCGCGCTGGAAATTTCGCATGATGTCTTGAAGGCCCAAACCATGCGGGTCTGCCCTCCGCCGGGGAAGAAGGATGAAAAACAAAATCCGCGCTGGCACGCCGACGATGACATGTGGAAAAATATTCCCCTGGAATGTGACGGCAAGCCAACGGGAGTAACAGTATTCGATCAGTTTGAGATCAGGCGGTAGGCACTATCGGGTAAGAAAGCTTTATCCCTCTTTAAGGAAGGCGTCGACTTCGTCGATCGTTTTTCTAACATCGGCGGCGGATTGATCGATGGCTTTCTTTTCTTCCGGGGTCAGTTTCAGTTCGATGATCTTGTCGATTCCCTGAGCGCCCAGTTCCACGGGAACGCCGAAGAAAATATTTTTCCAGCCGTATTCGCCGTCGAGGTAAGCGGTGCAAGGGAGAATGCGGCGTTTATCCTGTAAAATAGCTTCGATCATTTTGACGACGGAGGCGCCGGGCGCCAGAAACGCACTGCCGTTTTTCAGGAGGCCGACGATTTCCGCGCCGCCTTTGCGGGTGCGGTCGACCAGCCGGTTGATTTGTTCGTGCGTCATCAGGTCGGTGATGGCGATGCCGGAGACGGTCGTGTAACGCGGCATCGGCACCATGGAGTCGCCATGCCCGCCCAGCACCATGGCGTCCACATCCACCATCGAACAGGACAACTCCAGCGCCACGAAGGTGCGGAACCGGGCGGAGTCCAACACTCCAGCCATTCCGATGACATGATTTCTCGACAGGCCGGAGACTTTTTTCGCGAGATAGACCATGGCGTCGAGCGGATTCGACACCATGATGATGATAGGATCTTTGGAATGCCGCATGACCTGTTCGGTCACGCTTTTCACGATCTTGGCGTTGATGCGAAGCAGGTCGGCCCGGTCCTGTCCCGGTTTTCGGGGCAGGCCCGCGGTGATCACCACGATATCCGAATTTGCGGTGTCCTTGTAGTCATTGGTGCCGATAACGATGCTGTCGAACGCCTGCAGGCAACCGGACTGTTGGAGGTCCAGAGCTTTGCCCTGCGGCACCCCTTCGACGATATCCACCAGTACGACGTTACCCAGATTCTTGTAAGCCACCAACTGGGCGACAGTGGTGCCGACCTGGCCGGCGCCGATGACGGTGATTTTTTTCCGCATGAGTCCCATTCTTCTCCTTGCGAATCAATAAGGTCAAACAGAAGAGACAAATTTATATTTGCCCAGTCTTTCCTTCATCCTGGCTACTCAATTGATGTCCAGACAAGGAATGAAAACTCTCGATTAAGGTGAAAATCGGCGGCTGAAAACCGGTAAGATTTCCAGACTTTGAACTGTGAGAAACAGCTAAACTAGCGGATTAAGCCCCGTGTTGTCAAGCAAATTTGGCCGGTTTCATCCCGGCAGGGGGGAACCCGTGAGGCTT
>CBDVDB010000290.1:0-3018 GCA_965372625.1 uncultured Nitrospinaceae bacterium | reverse complement strand
GCCACTTCGTCTTCCAGTTGGTCCGGGCGGCAGAACAGATGCGCGTCGTCCTGCGTGAACCCGCGCACGCGCAACAATCCGTGCATGACGCCCGAACGCTCGTAACGGTACACCGTGCCCAACTCCGCCCAGCGCATGGGCAGATCGCGGTAACTGCGCAGGCGGGTCTTGTAGATCTGGATATGGAACGGGCAGTTCATCGGTTTCATGACATACTCTTTGCCCTCGATGTCCATCGGCGAAAAAATATTTTCCTTGTAGAACTCCATATGCCCGCTGGTTTTCCAGAGATCAATTTTGGCGGCGTGCGGCGTGTACACCAGTTCGTAGCCGTTGTTGTAATGCTCCTGCTTCCAGAACTCTTCCATGAGATAGCGGATGCGGGCACCTTTGGGATGCCACAGGATCAGCCCCGGCCCGATGTCCTCCGACGTGCTGTACAGGTCGAGTTCCTTGCCGAGCTTGCGGTGATCGCGTTTTTTGGCCTCCTCCAGGCGGTTGAGGTAGGCCTTCATTTCCTTTTTGTCGTGCCAGGCGGTGCCGTAGATGCGTTGCAGTACCGCGTTGCGCTCGTCCCCGCGCCAGTAAGAGGCGGAGGCGTGAAGCAGTTTGAATATCCTGATATCCTTCGTATTCTCGACATGCGGGCCGCGGCACAGGTCGGTGAATTCCCCTTGAGTGTAGGCGGAAATGATTTCGCCTTCCGCGAAATCCTCGATAATTTCCACTTTAAAATTTTCGCCCATGGCGCCGAACATGTTCTTGGCGGACTCGTTGGATAATTCGACGCGCTTGATTTCCAAACCTTCTTTGGCGATTTTGTGCATTCGGTGTTCGATCTTTTCCAGATCCTCCGGCTTGAACGGTTCCTCGCGGGAAAAGTCGTAGAAAAACCCGTCCTCAATCACCGGGCCGATGGTGATCTTGGTTTCCGGATACAGTTGTTTGACCGCTTGCGCCATCAAATGGGCGCAACTGTGCCGCAGGGTTTCGAGATCGTATTTTTTTTGATTCGGGTTGCTCATTTAAAATGACTTCTTTCAACAAAGGCCGCGGTTCAGCGGCCCTTAAACGTTTGCGCGAACTCAGAATTCATCCGGGAGTGTGGCCGGGCAGGATACGGATCAAAACATTCGGGCGGCGGGTCGGGATCGCGCTCCTGAAAGCTATAGGCGCGGGCGGTTTCGAACCGCCGACCCCTTGCACGTCAAGCAAGTGCTCTACCCCTGAGCTACGCGCCTGTTCATCCAGATATCTGGAAGCGAATGACACGGTATTTTAAGACCTGCCGCCCTATTGTCAAGGAGAGCTTTGCGTAAGAGGTGGAATTAAATTTGCAGTTGCCTCATTTATGGGGCTCCCCTGACGGGGAGGGGGATCGCGCTGACCGATAACGGCCAGAGGGAATCCTTGGAGCGCGATTTAGAATTTGGGTCCAGCGTCACGCTGGTCAGGAGGTGGTTTGCAGGTTGGCGTTGACCATGTAGTCCTCCAGCTCATCGATGACCTGGTCTACGTCATCGGTATCTACGCCCAGCTTGGCTTTGATGGCCTGGCTGTTTTTGTAATGACTCAGGGCTTTTTTCACCTCTCCCTGCTTGTCATAAATGGAGGCCAGGGAAAACCAGTGCCGCGCCGCTTCCTGGCTGTTTTTACCGATGTATTGGGTCGAATGGTCCAGCGCCTTCTTTAAATTCTCGATCGCCCTATGGTATTTGAACTGTTTAAAGTAGATGTTCCCGATACCTCCGTAGGCGTTGCCCAATTCAGGGTCGGATTCCGAGGCCGCGGAGACGAATCCCTCATAATATTCGAGAGCTTTATGGGTATTCCCGGATTCTTCCGCTGCCCTGGCCAGCGCCAGCAGGTCCTTGGATTCACTCCCGGCGGTTTTTTTGACCATGATTTCGATTTTTTCCATATTCATGTAGGCAAAAATCGCTGCGGCAACCACAACCACGGCGCCGATGATGATTATTTTAGGGTCGACTTTCTTTTTTCCCTTCATGGTCTCCCTCATCTCATGGATTGAAAAAAATGCTCTCCCGAATATTATAAGGTATTAGATGGAATTTTGAAGTGAATTTGTACGAGATGGTTCTAATACATCATTTATCAATAGGGTTTGCTGAAGGGGGTGAGGTGTTTGGTCTGGGTGACAGGAAAATTCCTGATTCGCCTTCAGGCCCCCGGGCGGGGGCATGGTATTTCCGGATGGGTTGCCGGGGAATTGAATTTATTTCCCGTCGGTTACACTTCCAGCGGTTTCAGAATGAAAATCGAGTCCATCATTTCCTCCAGTTCCGCATCCGTCAAGGCATCGTATTTCAGGGGAGTGGAGATCGTTATCTCAAAAATATATTTACCCCGCGGGACCAGATACACCTGGTTGACGGCGGACTCGTTTTCGCCTGACGCAAGCTTGCCCTCAATGGAGAAGCGTATATAACCCGCATCGAAATCGGAAAGCCGGGCCAATTGGACCTGGCTCAGCATCTTGAATCCTTTATTGCTTTCGGAGAAGCTTTGGGCCATCACCGCCGCGATTGCCAGGGGCGACACGTCCTTCGGCAAATCGTCGATATAATGGAGGACGACTTTGATCATCGGGTTGATATAGGGATACGGTTCTTCGTGCTTGGCGATGAATATCGGCGCCATGCCCGTGCTCGCTTCCTGATCCCGCAAATTTTGTAAATATCGCTTAAGGTTGCTTCGTTCCTTTTCCGTATCCAAAGATGTCGTCATCCAGGTTTCCGCGCTATCCAGACTCAGAAAATGCCAGCCGGGGAGTTTGGTGATGGCGAATCCGACGTCGCGGTTGAAAATCTTGTTGCTCTGGCGGTTATTTTCTAAATCGCTGGTGGCCCCGATCAGGCCCAACGCCAGAAGAGTGACCATTAAGAACTTTTTCATAACTGCCTCCTCATCGCCCGGTCTCCCTGCTCAGGCGAATGATTTTTTCCCCACTCCAACTATTACAGTATAAGTGGTAGTAGCGATATGACCAGAATTTTC
>CBDVDB010000289.1:0-3021 GCA_965372625.1 uncultured Nitrospinaceae bacterium | reverse complement strand
TCGATGTCCCTTTGTTTGGCCCGATAGACATCCGCCATCTCCGGGCGTTTGCGTTCCCAGCGCTTCAGGCTGCGCATGCGCCAACGGTTGACTTTGGCCCCGATCCCGGCGATTTTTCCGCTGCCGTAAGACAGCTCCCGCACCGAAATATCGCCCAGTTTTTTGATCCACCGCTCCATCCCGTCCCGCTCGCCCTTGGCTTTGGGAATCAGCGGCGGCCCCTCGAAATGGGCATCCGCATACCTGGCGATGGCGAAGGAATCGGGCACGCAATGGCCGCCATGCACCATCGTGGGCACGGTGCCCCCCGGATTGAGGTGCATGTACCAGGGCTGGTAGGACTCGAAGATGGGAGGTCCGGCGGCGATGTATTTCGAGGCCCAGCCGACTCCCTTCTCGGCAAGCGCAACGCGGGCAATCTGTGAATAGAACGATGGCGGCACGTGGTACAGCGTGACTTCCGGCATGCCTCCCTCCTCCCAAGGATACAAACCGTTCGGCGAGAACCCAATATTGATATCCGGAGCCGGATTGTCAAATCAGCCTATCCCGGTTGAGGCCGCCGCGCATCCCCAGTAAATGGGGACACGGCCGGAATTTTTGCCGTCCCGCTGGCTGACTCAGCATGGATATTTAGTGGTTTACAAAACTTCTACTTAATGGAATAATTCTGCCCGGTCCGAAATGCCAAGAGGGGGAAGCACCATGGCGATTGAAGACCTCCAACCGCTACCGCGAAAATCCTACCGGAAACGCGTCGTCCCTTTCACCGCGGGAGACGGTTTCCTCTGCGACCTCATCCATGTGCGGGGGCCCGGCACTCCGGCAACGGGCCCGATCATCCTCGCAAACAGGCCGAGGTTGGTGACGCTCCGCGACCGTACCGCGGCGGTTGAACTTGGTAACGCCCTCTGATTCCCCTCGAGGTGCGATTAGACCGGGACGATCACATCGTGCGCGGAGACGCACTCAACTCAACGGATCGGAAACCTTTTCCCGACCCAGTGAATTGAGAGTTGGCAACAATTCACTCTGGGCGATCAATCGTGAATTGAGGAAGACTTCATCCGAAAATCTAACTTGGCCCAAGGAACTTCGGAGGCGACTCCCGTTCCGTCGCGTGTACCGGAGATAATGCCGCCGGTATATCTCACTGTCTGTGGAGTAACGATATGGGTGAGCAGAATTCTTCCAATAAGAACAATAAGAGGAAGTCTTTGATCCTTGCCGGCGGCGGGATGAAGGTGGCCTTTCAGGCCGGTGTGCTGCAGGTCTGGCTGGACGAGGCCGGTCTGGGATTCGATCACGCCGACGGAGCCAGCGGGGGCTTGTTGAACCTGGCGATGTATTGCCAGGGAATGAGCGGCAAAGAGATCGCAGACAACTGGCGCAAGCTGGACCCAAAACGTGGAATCAGCTTCAATTGGTGGCAATATTTCAAATTCCTCTACGCCAAATCCATTTTTAAGCTGGATCGCTATCGCACAGATGTCTTTCCCTTGTGGGGATTGGATTGGGAGCGCATTCGCGCTTCGGAAAAGGACGCCACCTTCAACGTTTACAATTTCAGCAAGCACCGGCTAGAGGTGCTCTCACCCCAACGGATGACCGAGGACCATTTGGTGGCGGGGATATCCCTGCCGATGTGGTTTCCACCCGTGGTTATCGACGGCGATCATCACATAGACGCGGTGTTCATTACCGATGCCAATCTGGAGGCAGCCATTGAACGCGGCGCTGACGAAATTTGGGTGATATGGACGGTTAGCGACGGAAACCGATGGGATGATGGCTTTATCGCAAATTACTTCCAGATAATCGAAACCTCCGCCAACGGCCATTTCAAACGCATCGCGAATCGAATTCTGACCAACAACGAGGCCATCGAAGCGGGGAGAACGGGAGAGTTCGGCCGTCACATCGAACTAAAGTTGTTAAAGGCGGAAGTGCCCATGCATTACCTGATCAACCTAAGCAAGGACAGGATGACCGAAGCGGTCGAACGGGGGGTGCGACAGGCCAGGGAGTGGTGCCGGGAGCAGGGCATCCCTCTCGAACGTCAGCAGGCGCAGGCGCCCGAACGGCCCCTCAAACTGGAATTTACCGAGGAGATGAAAGGTTACATTACGGCGGGGGTGGAGGACTACGATGCGGGATTTCGCCGTGGGCGAGAGGAGAAGAACAACTATATCGCTTTTCGGCTGACCATCGAAACCGACGACCTGGACCGGTTCCTGGTGGATCCGGATCATGAAGCCGCCGCCAAGGGCACCCTCCGCTGTGAGGCGTTGGGCGGTGAGTTCGAAGTGCGCGATGGCGTTTTTAATCTGTTCGTGGACAAGGGGGACCCACATACAAAACACATGCGCTACCGCCTGCCTTTTACCGATAAGGCGGGAAGGCTCCTTACTCTGAGTGGGTATAAATTCATCAAGGACGATCCTGGCTTTGATGCGTGGAGCGATACGACAACCCTGTTTGTGCACATTGTCGAGGGCCACCCTTCCCCGTCCGATCCAGGCCCTGAGACGATAGTTGCCTCCGGAATTATGCAGATCTACATTTTCGATTTTTTGCAGCAATTGACGACCTTTCGGGTGGATGCGCCCACGCCCACGGACAAAGCAAAGGCACTCGCCCGCTTCGGACGCCTCTTCATGGGCAGCTTATGGGACGTTTACGCAACCCGCGTACTTTCCTATGGCCCGCTATGAACTCATGCATCGCAGCGGGCGCAGGATAAAGGTCGGCATTGGGGAAACTGTAATTATACCCACCCGGGGGGTCACGAGCGAGCATTTCGGTGGCGGCCCCGGCATTTTAAAGATACCGAGGCGATACGTCTCAAGCATGGCTGGCCGGCTCTGTACAGCCATGAGAACCTCGACGAGGTCACCCATCGCAGGGGAGGCGACCTCTATGGCGCCGCAGGCCTGCACTACTATCGTCGTGTCCGCAATCCAATTACCCGCGGATACCGCAGGACGAATTCACCACAAGGAGCCAAACA
Source organism: uncultured Nitrospinaceae bacterium (assembly GCA_965372625.1). GTDB lineage: Bacteria > Nitrospinota > Nitrospinia > Nitrospinales > Nitrospinaceae > SZUA-226. The sequence continues at coordinate 11 of CBDVDB010000289.1, read as the reverse complement.
ATGGAAGATGA
>CBDVDB010000288.1:0-3034 GCA_965372625.1 uncultured Nitrospinaceae bacterium | reverse complement strand
AACTGCGCCAGTTGTTCGGGAGTGATTTTGGTTTCCGATTTGTCGTCCCAGGCGGAGGTGCCGATGGCGACATAATGTGCGGGATTCAGCTTCTGGAAAATAAGGCCGTTGATTTTGTCGTTGAGCCTGAGCGCCAGGTCGATGACCCAGCGCGCGTCTTCGGCAGTCAATGACCGGCCGATGGCGATATTGGTCGGCGGGTGTCCGCCCCGGGGCGGCCAGTACTGAATGGTACCCGATATCACCTTGATGGATTCCCCCTTCAGCATCTTGCGGATTTCCCGGTTGTTCTTCTTGTGCTTGCGTTCCAGCCAGATTTCAATGGTGCAGATGGTGGTCTTTTCGATTTTGCATCCCGAGGGAACATAATCCTTTTGCGCGGCGTCTCCCGCCACAGCCGTCCCGGCCAACAGGAGGGCCAGCGCGGCACCGAGTATCCCAATTCCTAAACCTGATTTCATTGCAATTTTTCCCTTCCCTTATAAATTAAAGCGCCGGTTTTCGATGGAGGTATCCTAACTTAGTTAAGACCCGATCTTCAGCCTAATATTCCCACAATTTTTTTCTGCTGGTCCTCGCTCAGGCGCGGGTCGGCAAAGCTTTGGATGTGGCCGATCAGGTTCCGGGCTTCCAATACATTGATATCCCGGTCGCCCTTCAGCCGGCCACGGGTAAACACCACCAGCGGAATATAGGGGAAATCCCCGACCAGCCGCTCCAGTTTCTGGACCACCTTGCGGATACTCCACACCGGATTGTACAATTTCTTCGGTCCGCCACCCGACACCCGCCAGGCCTCCCGGTTGAGACGCACATCGATACGCCCCGCTTCCCGGCATTCCTTGATGATAAACACCCCGAAAGCCGACACCACCGTATAATCGATACGGATCATCCCCTGCTCCCCCTGCACGATCGAGCCGGTCAGGACCGTATAGTTATCATCCAGTTTTTTCAGGAGAGAACCCACCGAGGCTTCCGGCAGAATCGACCGGCCCCGCGATATAAAAACTACCACCGCCAGAACCGCCACCACGCCACCGGCCATCATCCATGGGTCCATGTCAGATCACTCGTTGATTTCGTCCAGGAGCTTGGACATTTCTTCCAGAGTGCGCTCGATGAGAGGCGGCGGGAGATGCTCTTCGCCAGAGGGGACGGCGAAAAATTCCTTGTCCAGTTTTTCATCGGCGGAACTGTCGTCGGTGGCGGGTGGGCCGGAAAATTTTTTAAACCAGGCGCACAACTGCTTGTGCTCTGCCAATGCCACCCAGTCGATGCCGTCGCTGGAAATCTCATCGGTGGGAAACAGTTTCCCCTGCTCGATCCCCGGAACCAGCTTGCGGGTGGATACGGAAATCAAAACCTGGCTCCCCCGCCTCAGGATGACCGTTTTCAGGGTTTTGCGTTTATGATCGGACGGTTCGTTTGCCATGCGGAAATCTCCGTATTGAGTTTGCGTATGAACCCAAAAAATTCAGCGGGCGGCGAAAGGGTCCGGCGGTTCGAAATTTTTTACAGGGCCTGCCTCGGACCCCGCCTCCGGTTGGGAACCCTCTTGCAATTCGAATTGCATCCCGGAAACGCGTGGATACAATTGCGGCGCGGTGGTCCGGGGCCGGTGCGGAAGACCGCTCAATGCCGCCCGGTACTGGCTCAGCCGGTTAAGGGTCACCGCCCCACGCTCCGGCAGGTTGCGCTGCACACCTTCCGCCACGCGGCGTCCGAATACAATGATATCAAGAAGCGAATTGCCCATCAAGCGATTGATGCCGTGCACCCCGCCCGTCACCTCTCCCGCCGCCCATAATCCGGCGCGCTCCGTCCGGCAATCGCTGTCGATACGGATGCCGCCGTTCTGGTAATGCAGGGTCGGATACACGAGAATCGGTTGCGTGATGGGATCGATCCCGTAGCGTTTGAAGCGATGGATCAGGCCGGGAAACTGGTGGGCGATAGTCCCCTGCCCTTTCGTCATTTCGATCAGCGGGGTATCGAGCCACACCCCGCGGCGTCCGCTCGGCGTTTTGATGCCCCGCTCCTCGACCACCTCGCGGATGATCGCCGCCGCCACTACGTCGCGGAACGTCATCTCGTCGATGAACCGCTCGCCGTAGACGTTCAGCAACTGCGCCCCGGCACTGCGAATCGATTCGGTCACCAGTTGGCCGGCCAGCGCTTCCGGAAAACTGGAGCCGGACGGATGGTACTGATGACTTCCCGGGAACACCAGCGAACAGCCCTGGCGGTACGCCAGAATCAATCCGTCACCCGTCGCGCCCACATGGTTGCTGGTGGGATAACCCTGCAGGCGCAGTTGACCGCTCCCGCCGGTAGTTAAAATGACGGCCCGCGCCGCAACCGTAACCAGTTTCCCCGTCTGTGTATTCCATAATACAGCGCCGGTGACGCGGTCTTCACCGTCGTCGGTCAGCTCCACCGCCGCGTGGTGTTCGAGGACGTGCGTCGCGCCCGACATCACCGCGTTTTTAAGCACGCGCATGATCTCGAGACCCGTGTAATCGCGGCAGGCCAGCACGCGCGGGGTCGAGGTGCCGCCGCCCTTGCGGAATCGGAAACTGCCGTCGTCATTCTGATCGAACAGCGTACCGAGCCGCGTCAACCAGCGGATGCCCGCCGGTCCCTCTTCACATAAAATGCGGAGCAGACGGGTGTCGTTTTTACCGTGACCGCCGACGTAGCTGTCGGCGAAATGCCGCCGGGGGGAATCGGCAGGACCGAGCGCGGCCTGGATACCGCCCTCCGCCATCACCGTGTTGGAATCGCCGAGCCGGAGTTTAGTGGCGAGGTGCACCTGCAATCCCGAATCCGCCAGGCCCAAAGCCGCGGTCACCCCCGCGCCGCCGCCGCCGAGAATCAACACATCGGTTTCGATATCGACGGTGGGCTGAAAGTTTATTGGAATGGGACTGTCAGATTCCAACAGGTCCGCCAGCTCCATCGGGAATTGATCCGAATCGGCGTTGGGGCCAACGTGAATCTGGCGCTCGTTGCCGGAGAAATCCGGGTGATA
>CBDVDB010000287.1:0-3081 GCA_965372625.1 uncultured Nitrospinaceae bacterium | reverse complement strand
CATGACAAAAAACCTGGAGGTTATTTTCAACAGTATTTTAAACCCGTGATCCAGGGCCTATGAGCGGAAAATCTAACCTGAAAATTATATTGGGGATGGCTTTTGTCCTCTTCGCGTTTTTTCTGGTCAACCCGCTGGGATTTCAATCCAGCGGCCCCTTCCAGACCCGACCCGCTCACGCGGGCTTCTTCGACGACGATCTGGATGCGTTCGATGAAGTGCTCGAGCTGGTGGCCGACAACTACGTTTACCCGCCGGATTACAAAAAGCTGTTCACCGCCGCGCTTAATGAAATGATACGAACCGTGGAAAAAGAAAACCTGACCGTTTCATCCGTGTATTCAGGGCAGACTCTTGAAAAAAACGGAAAAAAATTTAGCTACCGGTTGACCTTCAACAAAGTGGAAAATATGCAGGCCCTGCGGGGGGTTTATGATTTCCTCAGCCGGGAATTCAAGGGAAGGGTCACCAAAAAAAATCTGGAAAGGGCCGGTATCGAGGGGCTGATGAACTCGCTGGACCTCTATTCAGTCTATATGGACCCGGAGGAATTTGAGGCTTCCATGCGGGATACCGAAGGCCAGTACGGCGGCGTGGGCATGGTGATCACCTTGAGGGATTACAAGTTGACCATCGTGCGGGTCATCAAAAACTCCCCCTCGGAACGGGCGGGAATTCTTCCCGATGACATCATCACCCGGGTGGACGGGCAGGAAATCAAGGGGATGCAGATTCATGAACTCGCCACCAAGCTCCGGGGCTATCCCAATACCCAGGTGAACATCGATATCTACCGGCCCTCAACCAAAGTTACCCAATTCACGACGTTGACGCGGGAAATCATCTCCATCGAAACGGTTACGTATAAAAACCTGGGAGACCATACGGGTTATATCAGCATCAACAGTTTTTCCAAACAAACCAACGACCAGTTGGAAGAGGCTCTCGAAAAGGGGGAAAAGGACGGCGTCCAGGCTTTGATTCTGGACCTGCGGAACAACCCCGGCGGCCTGCTCAGTCAATCGGTCAAAGTCGCCAGCCACTTCCTCGAAGAAGGACAGTTGGTCGTTTACACGCAAGGACGTGACCGCGATGACCAACAGCAGTACGAATCCCTGTATGACGACCCCTGGAACAAAAAACCGCTGGCGGTTTTGATCAACAGTCACAGCGCCAGCGCCGCGGAAATTGTGTCAGGTTCCCTCAAAGACTCCGGCAAAGCGTTGATCCTGGGGGAACGTTCCTATGGCAAGGGGTCGGTGCAAACTATTTTCCGTATGGGCGGCGGGGCAGGCATGCGCCTTACCACTTCCAAATATTACACCCCTTCAGGAATCGACATTACCATCCACGGGATCGTTCCCGAAATTCAAATCGAGCGGGATATCACCGGCCTTCCCAAAGACACACCGCCCAACGATCCCAAGGACGCCAAGGCTCCGCGGGTTAAACCCATCGTGGTGAAAGAATCGGAGCTTCTGAAATTTCTCAAGGAAAAAGGGAAAGTCGTTAACGAAGATACCGATCTGCTGGTCGCTTTTGCCAAAATGGCGATCAACAATCCACCCCAACCCACCAAGAGCCACGCCCTGGCCAAAGCCCGGGAACTGGCGAAAGACATCAACCATTATTGAACCTTAAAACCATCTATCGTTATCTGGAGAATGGAGTAAAGCGTTAATGAATATCATCGATATCGACTACGAAAAGGGAATCGTTAAAAGCGACTTCAAGGAATGGCAGATCGTATGCAATGATTCCAACAAACACCTGTTGCTGCAGCGCGAGGAAAACGGCATTTTTCACGCGGCCGAGGCGGATGTCAAAAAGAAGCACATTTGGGAGGTCAAAGAACTCACCTTCCGCGCACCGGAAGGGAAGATTTTCGTGTTTGACGAGGATTCAGGAATCACCCAACTATAGACCGGCCTTATCTAACGCTCCCTTAATACAGTTTCAACGATTTCAGGTGGGCCAGATCTTTATTGAGGGTGTTTTTGGTATCGCCGGCAAGAAAATTTCCGCGCAAATCCAGCTTCTTTAATTTGGGGAAAGTTTTGGTTTTGGCGAACGCCAGCCCCCCGGCGTCCCGAATCTCGTTCCATCCCAGGCTCAGTTTTTCCAATTTGGGAAATCCTTCGGATTGCGCCAGCGCCACCGCCCCGTTGTCCAACAGATAATTATGCTTCAACTCCAGCGACTTGAGCTTGCCGAAGGCTTTGGACTGCGCCATCAGCCGGGCGCCTTTTTCCGAAATTTTGTTATAGCGCAAATCCAGCTTGGTCACCTTCTTGAGAAAATCATGGGTGAGTAGAAGTTCGATGCCCGCATCCCCGATTTTTTTGCCGGAAAGGTTCAGCGTTTTGCCATTGGCGGAGAGCCCTTCTTTGAAAATCTTTTCGTAATCCATCTCGGACTGGTCGAAAACGTCTTTTTGATCAAAAAACTGCGCCTTCGCCTCCGCACCCGGAAACCCCAGCACAACCGCCGCCAGCATCCAGCCGGATAACATGGTTTTCATCAGCGCGGCCAACGGTTAATCCTCATCCTCGTCTTCCCCAGGTTCGGCATATTCGAACTCGTCCAGATCGTCCACGAACAAGTGGCACAGGCGGGTCCGGCATTTCGCCTTTTGCAACGCTTCGATCCCCTCGCGCCGCACCCGGTTGGAGTTGATATAAAGATGCGTCACCTTCAAGAGCACCTCGGATTCGGCAATGGCGACCGCCCCTTCATCCTCGATGAGATTCCCGTAGAGCCCCAGTTTTTTCAGCTTGGTAAAATGGGGGGAAGCCGCAATGGCCTTCACTCCGTCGTCGCTGATCACGTTGCCGTACAGGTCCAGCTCGGTCAGGTTCCTGAAAAATTCGCAATCGGCGATATCCTTCGCGCCCTCGTCGCTGATATTGTTGTTGGGCAGGCGCAGTGACCGCAGTTTGCCGCGCTTCAATTGGGGCGATTGGGTGACCTCCCGCGCCCCCTTGTCCCCAAGATTATAATTGCTGAGGTCCAGACTGCGCTTGTCCGGACTGAGGAACTGTTTGATCAAATACTCGACACTGGCCACAGATTGATTCCCTT
>CBDVDB010000286.1:0-3090 GCA_965372625.1 uncultured Nitrospinaceae bacterium | reverse complement strand
TAACCTCTCTTTGTCAATCCACAAAAAAATTGATATTCTTAATCTGCATACAGGATACAGTTGCTTTGGTTTTCCAAATGTAAAACTTATGTAACATTCAAGGGCTGGACCGCCCGGTTTAAGGCGCTTTTTTCAAGGTTTTGTGGTGTACAATGAGCGCCAGGGGTTTTTTGCGAGAGATGGGCCATGATTAGCAAATTCAAAACTATTTTCCATCCGATTTTTGTTTTTATCGGTGTCCAGATCGCCTGGATTATTCTGATGGGCGTCTGGATCAACTGGTATATTAAAAACCGCCGGGATTTCGAGGATTTCGCCAAGAGCATCAAGCCGGAGTTGTTTGACACCGATTTGAACTGGGTGATTCTGTTGCAGGGCTGTTTTTTGATGATTATCATTCTGGGGGGCGTTCTCCTGATTTTTGTATTCTGGGGCAAGCAGGCCCGGTTGAACCGCCTGCAGAACAATTTTGTCTCCAGCGTGTCTCACGAATTGAAATCCCCCCTGGCCTCCATCCAGCTTTATCTTGAAACCATGAAGCTTCAAAAAGTGTCGCCGGAAGAAACTCAGGAATTTATAGATATGATGTTGACTGATACCGAACGACTTTCGGCTTTGATCGATAATATTCTGGAAGCCAGCGGGGCCGATCCCAAGAGCCTGAAACTTTATTTTCAACTCGTGGAATTGAATCCGTTTATAGATGAAGTGGTTGCCGGGTATCAACAGCGGCTTGCTGAGAAAGGAATACAGGTCGATATCGAAGCTCAGGAATGCCCGCCGTTGAAAATTGACAAGCGGGCCATGAGGATGGTATTCAACAACCTCATTGGCAACGCCTTGAGATATTCTCAGGAGGAAGGGCTCTTAACCATTCGGATCCGGAAAAATGGAAAATTTTGCGATATCGACTTCATTGATTCCGGCATCGGGTTGAGCGAAAAGGATTGCAAAAAAGTGTTCAGGAAATTCTACCGGGTGCAGAATAAGGAGACCCAGAACATTGAAGGAGCCGGGCTCGGTTTGTACATAACGCGGGAAATCGTGAAAAATCATAAAGGTAAAATCAAGGTATTCAGCGCGGGTCCGGGCCAAGGCTCGACGTTTACGGTATCCCTGCCGATAAACGGGGTGACCCTGAAAACCTGAAACGGAACGAAGGCGGCATGGTTAAAGAACAAAAAATTTTACTGGTGGAAGACGAAAAACATCTCGCCAAGGGACTTTCCTATAACTTGGAAAAGGAAGGGTATCAGGTCACCGTGGCCGGGGATGGGATGGCGGCCCTCGATCGTCTGGAGGAGCAGGAATTTGACATGATGATCCTCGATCTCATGCTTCCCAAGTTGGGAGGAATGGAGGTCATCAAAAAGGTGCGTGAAACCAACATCCGTTTTCCCGTCTTGATGCTAACCGCTAAAACCACCGACGAAGACCGGTCCCTCGGGCTTGAAGCGGGGGCGGATGATTACCTCGCCAAGCCGTTTCATTTGCCGGAACTTCTGCTCAGGGTCCAGGGTATCCTGCGGCGCAAGGATTGGTACGAGAAGCCCGTCAACGACCTGGGGTTTTTCGAGTTCGGCAATATGTGGGTGGATTTCAATACCGGCAGGGCCAAGGGGTGTGAGAGCGAATTTTACCTGACCTCAAAGGAGGTGCTGGTGATGAACCTGTTGATCGCCAACCAGGGCCAGGTGGTCACCCGCGAGGAATTGCTGGAAAAGGTCTGGGGGTACAATCCCGATACCGAGACGCGCACCGTGGATAATTTTATTTCCCGCCTGCGGAAATACTTCGAGAAGAAGCCCCAAAAACCGCGCTTTATCATCACCATCCGCGAAAAGGGCTACCAGTTTAACGGATAGGTCCCGCGCCCTTCTTCTTCAGTAAACCTTTTTGCTTGGAACAGTCCTTATCCTTGTTTACCATGTAAAGATGAGTCATGAAGAATTGTTAAGTACATCAACCTGCTGAATTATCTAAACAGGGTGATTTCCCCCCGTGGGCCGGGTTGAGCGGGCGGTAGATGCGCCGTATTAATAATTGAAATAGAATGGACGGAAATGGATAAACATATTGAGAAGTTGCTGGTCGCGTTTATGGTTTTAATCGAGGAAAACGGAGGAACCTGCCGTATGGATACCGAAGCCTTCAATAAAATGTTCGAGGTGCGGCATAACAAGGGGATTCAGGTTCGGGAATCCAGTGAGTCGATGGTATTTACGATTGGGGATATGACCGTCAATCCGGACGAAGCGATGTTGAATTAGGAAAGATTTCCTGTAAAAAATCGTTCCATAATAATGAGTCGGCGTTTACTTTTTATCATTCCCTTCATAAAGGATAATTTTCACCTTCTCCTCGGTGACCAACCCTTCAGTGATGATTTCATCCAGCCGGGGTTTGATCGCATTGATTTTTTCCTGCGTGTCCGCCACCTCCACGACAATCGGCAGATCGGTCGACAGCCTTAAAATCGAGGTGGTGTGGGTATGGCTGGATTTGCCGAAGCCGTCGATGCCCCGTAACACAGTCGCCCCGGCCAGCCCTTCTTTCTTGAAAAATTCCACCAGATATTTGTACAGATGCTTGCCCTCGTACATAGTGGACTCGCCGATGAAAATCCGCAGCAGAATGGCTTCACTTTCTTTTTTCATAGCCGACTCGTTATAAATTCAGGGTGATGATTTTTCCCAGGTAAATGGCCAGCAGGGTGAGAACCACCGAACCGACGACGTTGGCGCTGAACAACATGTGCTCCTGCTGTTCCAGAAGCTTGAACGATTCGTAACTGAAGGTCGACATGGTGGTGAAGGATCCCAGCAAACCAATCGACAGGAAAATACGCGTTTCCTCGCCGAAATATCCCTTGAACTCCGACAGGAACATGACCAGCGCCAGGATAAAACTGCCGACGAAGTTGACCGCCAGCGTGCCCAGGGGAAACGTCACCGCCCCCGCCTGAACCCAGCCGCTGAGCCAGTAGCGGAAAAGCGCTCCGATGAATCCCCCCAGACCAATCCACAACAGAATCACAGGTTTCCTCCCGTCAGTCGATAGTTCATCATGATTTATACACCGTAATTCAGC
>CBDVDB010000285.1:0-3100 GCA_965372625.1 uncultured Nitrospinaceae bacterium | reverse complement strand
GCCGCCCCGAAAGGAACGGCTTTTATAAAGAACCAAAAATTATTTGTAACTAAATCCCCAGACTGTTTACGGCGTCTTCCAGGGACATGGCGGTGCAGGTGAATATAGGGGTGTCTTCCAGCGTGTAACGACTGCCTTCTGTTTCCCGCAGGTCCATGACCAGATCGACAAAATCGTCCGGATAATCCGTCTCAAATGCCACCACGAATTCGTAATCATCGATACCAAAGGAGTAGGTGGTGTTCAATTTAACTGACGGATATTTGTTACCGATGAAAATATGTTCGTCCATGATGCCCTGCCGCGTGAACTTGGTGAGCAGGTACCATTCCCGTTTTTTGGTGAAGGGATAGATGAACAGGTATTTGGCTTTGCCGGGGATGATATGCGTCCGGTCTTCTTCATGCTCCGGATTGAAGATATCCATGTACAGGGATTTTTTGGTCTGTGAAAAATACGAATAGGTCTGGATGAGGTATTTTCCCAAACCGGTGCGGTACATCTTGGTGGTCATTTCCTGAAACAGTTCCATCTGGTAGGACACCCGCCAGAACATAATTTCCGAATCGGCGCGGATTCCCATAGTGGTATAACTGAGGATGATGATATCGTTGCGGTTGTCATATTCCTCCAGCACTTCCATGAATTCCTTTTTGGCCTGGTCGATTTCCGCCTGCGGGAGACGGCGAAACGCCGGGTCCAACTTAAAAAAGGAAAAATTCACAAACTGACGCGCCACCTTTTTCTCCTCGGTGGATTCACCCTGTTCCTGGGTCTGCTTTTTACCGCGGCGTGCGGCTATGGCACCCGCCTCGCGCTCTTGCCGGGCGCGGGAGACCACATCATCGTCTATCACTTCGATGCTCTTATCCTTGGCGTATTGTTCGATCCCCCGCACCACACTTTTGCGGACGAAAAAGGGAACATTCAGCATCCGGGCTCTGGCGCCTTCGGTCCAATCCAACTCGGTCGGGGGCATAAATTCATCAAGTTCTTTATCATCAATCGCCATGGCTTAATCTCTACAAATCAGGTTGGTAAGGTGTAGCCGGATTATACTATAATCCCTTTAAATATCAATTCGATTGTACTTTCAGGCAGGACCCTTGCCAGGTCATTGACTTGGAAAGGATTCGGATATTCCGATAATTGCCTTATGATACACTTTATATACTTTGGTTAAGGGTATTTCAACATTAAACCCCCATTTGAGCGATATGGACACACAGCAATTCATCGAACTTGAAAACCGGTTTGGAGCCAAAAATTACAAGCCCTTAGACGTGGTCCTGTGCCGTGGCGAGGGCATCTGGGTCTGGGATGTGGGAGGCCAAAAATACCTGGATTGCCTCTCGGCCTATTCCGCGGTCAATCAGGGCCATTGCCACCCGCGCATCCTCAAAGCACTGAAAAAACAGGCCGAAAAATTGACCCTGGTGTCGCGGGCATTCCGCAACGACCAACTGGGGCCGTTTTACCAGGAAATCTGCGAACTCACCCGCTCGCACACCGTTTTGCCCATGAACAGCGGGGCCGAGGCGGTGGAATCGGCCATCAAGGCGGTCCGTAAATGGGGCTATGAAGTCAAACAGGTTCCCGACGGTCAGGCGGAAATCATCGTCTGCGCCAACAATTTTCACGGCCGGACGCTGACCATCGTCGGATTCAGCACGGAGGAGCAGTATAAGCAGGGCTACGCCCCCTTCACTCCCGGCTTTAAAATCATCCCGTTTGGAGATGCCGAGGCTTTTGAGCAAGCCATCAACCCCAATACCGTGGGTTTTCTGGTGGAGCCGATTCAGGGCGAAGGCGGGGTGGTCGTGCCACCGCCCGGTTACCTGAAAGACGTCCGCCGCATCTGTAACGAGAACAACGTCATCCTCATCCTCGACGAAATTCAAACCGGGCTGGGGCGCACCGGCAAGCTGTTTGCCGAGGAACACGACGGCATTGAATCGGATCTGACCATCGTCGGCAAAGCCCTGTCGGGAGGTTTCTATCCCATTTCCGCCGTGCTATCGAATAAAGAGGTGCTGGGCGTATTCAAACCGGGAGACCACGGCAGTACGTTCGGCGGCAACCCCCTGGCCTGCGCGGTGGCGCGCGAGGCGTTGAAAGTGCTGGTCGAGGAAAAACTGATCGAAAATTCCGCCAAGCTCGGCTCCTACATGATGGATCAACTGCGGGAAATTCCCTCGCCGCACGTCAGGGAAATCCGCGGCAAGGGCTTGATGATCGGCGTCGAACTGCATCCCGAAGCCGGGGGCGCCCGGCGGTTCTGCGAAGCCCTGCAGGCGAAAGGCCTGTTGTGCAAGGAAACCCATGAGCACGTATTGCGTATCGCCCCGCCGCTGATCATCCAGAAACCGGATATCGACTGGGCCCTGGAGCGCATTGCCGATGTGTTGAGTCAAAAATAATTTTCCTCGAAAGAAAGCAATTCCCCATGTCTCAAATCGTCCTCATTCAGGGAAGCCTCAACAAGGAATCGCGAACGGCGCTACTGATCGATCATGCCGCCGGGGAAATGAAGCGAGCCGGTCTGGAGGTGACCGTGCTGGACCTCAGAAATATTCAAATGGAATTTTGCGACGGGCGATCCCTGGAAGATTATCACCCCGACATGCAACAGGCGTATCTGACTATGGAAGCAGCTGACGGCTTCGTCATTGGCATGCCGGTTTACTGCTATTCCGTTTCCGGGCCACTGAAAAATTTCATCGACATCACCAGCGGGGCGATGGTGAAAAAAATTACCGGTATTCTCTGCAACGCCGGAGGCAACCGGTCCTACATGGCCTCGGCAGACCTGAGTAACATCCTGACCTACGAATCGCATGTCACCACCGTGCAACCCATCGTGTTCAGCAGTTACGAGGACTATGATGATCAAACCCTTACCGGCGCCAAGGTCAAATCAAAAATCCGGGAAATGGTGAACAACCTGGCCCGCCATGTGAATACCACCTCATGAACATTCCAACTCAAACGCGCCTCCGGGGGTCTGGCATTGCGCTTCTGCCCATGGCGGTTGTTTTTCTCCTCGCGGGGCCTGGTACGGCATCAGGTGGAGCGGACGATTTCGGACAAGCTCTGACCC
>CBDVDB010000284.1:0-3125 GCA_965372625.1 uncultured Nitrospinaceae bacterium | reverse complement strand
TTTTCTTCTTCGCCTCCGGGCTGAGTTCGGGTTTAGGATCAATTGAATTGGAATCAATGCTTTCGTTCATGAGTATTATGGGTTGAAGGGTTTACTCTGATTCTGCCATATCGTGAAAATCCTTCAATACTTTTTTAATGGCATAGCGGGAAAAATCCTGTTTGTCCAGCCACTGGTATTTAGCGGAAAACATATTGGCCAGGGAGGCGGATTGGGACCCGACGAAGCGGGCTCCCCAAATGGCTTCCCCGGTTCGGGTGCTGATCAGATAAACGCCGAACTCCACCCCGGCGCCTTCGCTGGTATCGGAAAGGCCCGCGCGATTCCGGTGTAGATCCGTGTACTGCGTGACGGCGCCGATCAGGACGGCGTCAAACTTTTCCTTCGAATAGGGCATATCGTAGCCGGACGGGTCTGCCGGGGGCTGAGGGGTATGCGGACTCTTTCCGGGAGAGGGCGCCCGGTCCGGAGTGGTCACCATCTTCAGCTGAAACTCTTCCAGCATCCGGGTCGGGGAAGTAATGGATAGCTCTTTAACCGTTTCCAGTTCGGTCGAAAACTGATTGGCGACCAGATTCCCGGCATTCTCATCGGCGCCCAATCCACGGGTCTTGTTCTCAAAAAAGACCACCCCGATCCGCCGGGCCTTTTTAAAAGCCTCAGGATCGAACACCTTGCTTTGCACCTGATCTTCCGGATCGACTTCCAGAAGCTGGCGGTAATAGGTCGGGAATCGGCCTTCCTTGGGGAATTTGTTCAAATATTCCGGAACGGGGTGCGATTCGTTGATCTCATCGGTCAAATTCGGATTGCGCGTTTCATATTCGCCGGGCGCGATTTTGTGTAAAGGATGTGCGTTCAGCGAGGGATTCGGTTCTTCCTGATGCATCGGAAACGCGTCGTCCGTGCTGATCGCCCAAGCCGTTCCTGCGCCAAAAATCAACGCCCCTACGCTAATCATGTATAATAATTTATTGATAAGATTGCGCTTTCCGGCAGTCACGGTGTTACCTCAAGCCGGGTGAATCGGAAGAAAATAAAATGTACTCTTGGTTTCAATATATCACAGGGGCAAGTGAAAACAACTGTATTTGAACCGATCTGTTCTGCTCCCAGACCCGTTGCGGCAAGGGGTTCCTATCCATCGTTACACCATGGTCGCCCATGACCCATTTAATAGATTATAGTTTTATCCCGATAATTTTGCATTCTTTGAGTGGGTTTAGGGAGGTGGCTTCTCCATGGGTTCTGGCAGGGGTTACCCTGCTGTCAGCCATCGCTTTTCTCTGGACGTTCTGGGGGAAAGTAAGGGTTTTGGCCCGGGCTGATAATGAAGACCGGCTCGACCGTCCTGCCCAAAGGCTTTGGAATACCTTCCGCATCGCCTTCGCCCAATCCAAAATGTTCAAGGACGGTCCGTCCGGATGGATGCATGCCTTGATCTTCTGGGGTTTTCTGGTTCTGCTTTTCCGCGCCCTCCAGTTTTTCATAATAGGGTTTTTCCCGGGATTCCAAATCAACTTTCCGGGTTTCAAGATCGTGTCCCAAGTCTACCTTTTGGTGAAGGATGGATTCGTTTTGCTGGTTATTCTGGCCTGTCTGTATGCGTTGTATCGCAGGCTGGTGATCAAACCGACCCGTCTCAATCTCTCCGGCGAGGGTATTGTCATTCTGGTTCTCATCCTTGCCATCATGGTGTCGGACATTGTGTTCGATGCTGCAGAGATCGCCGCTTTTTCGAATTTAGCAGGATGGGGGTCACCCCTGGGCACAGGACTGTCCTCCCTTTTGGCTGGAAGAGTGCCTTTCGACCTCTATTATTTGTGGCAGGCGGGGTTTTGGGTTCACGTTGTCTCTATCCTGATTTTTCTCGTTATGCTTCCGCGGTCGAAACATTTCCATATTATAACGTCGATCCCCAACGTGTTTCTGGGTAACGTCACCCAAACCGGCAACCAGCTGAGCCGCCTCGATTTCGAGGACGAAAGCCGGGAGACCTTCGGCGTCACGCGTATCGAGGAGTTTTCCTGGAAGAAACTGCTCGACCTCCACACCTGCACCGAATGCGGGCGGTGCGACGTGTTCTGCCCGGCGCTCAATTCGGACAAGCCGCTGTCCCCGAAACAGTTCACCATCGATTTGCGCGATCACCTGAATGAGCAAACGCCAAGCCTGCTCAGCGATAAAAAGAAAGGTGAAAGTCAAGCCGGGTCCGGCGTCACGCCGGCGGCCCTGCTCGGCGGGGTGATTCAGGACGCCACGATCTGGGCCTGCACCACTTGCGGCGCGTGCGAGGAGGAATGCCCGGTGATGATCGAATACGTCAACAAGATGATCGACCTGCGCCGGGGCCTGGTGCTGACCGAGGACCGCTACCCGAAGGAGTTGGCCGGCGCGTTTAAATCGCTGGAAACCCACAGCAACCCGTGGGGCTTCCCCGGCACCCAGCGCGAGGCCTGGGCGCAGGAGTTGAATGTTAAACAGTGGGACAAGAACCATCCGACCGAGTACCTGTACTTCGTGGGATGCAACGGCTCGTTCGACAATCGCGGTAAGAAGGTTTCGGAAGCAGTGGTGCAGGCGTTGACTAAAGCGGGGGTCGATTTTTCCATCCTCGGTAATCGGGAAGGGTGCACGGGCGATCCGGCCCGCCGCCTCGGCAATGAATACCTGTTCGACATGCTGGCGTCAAAGAACGCCGAGACGTTCAAGGAGCAAGGCGTGATCAAGGTGATCACCCACTGCCCGCATTGTTTCAATTCGCTCAAACACGAGTACCCCGAGTTTGGCGTGAAGCTGGAAGTCATCCACCATTCGGAAATTTTAGCGGACCTTATAAAGGAAAACAAACTGTCCACTGGCAGTGCGACGGATGAAACCGTTGTCGTCCACGATTCCTGTTATATGGGACGGCACAACAAGGTATACGAGGCCCCGCGCGAAATTTTGAAGGCCGCCGTCTCCCCGGATGCGGTGAAAGAAGTCGAAACGTCGCGCGAGCGCGGCACCTGTTGCGGTGCCGGCGGCGCCCGGTTCCTGCTGGAAGAAACCGGCACGCGCATCAGCCACATTCGCGTCGACGAACTCATGCAGGCGAATCCCGACACCATCGCCGTCTCCTGCCC
>CBDVDB010000283.1:0-3130 GCA_965372625.1 uncultured Nitrospinaceae bacterium | reverse complement strand
CGTCTCATATATTTTGCGAACGGGCTCTACCTGTTTTCCCTTTCCCTGTGGGTCGCCGGCATGTTTCTGTTGGGGATTCTGACTGAAATAATGGTTCGCATTCAACTCAAAGAGCAAAAGCCGGTGGCCAGCAATATTATGAATGGCATCATGGACGTGTTTAACATTCATATCATTTACGGGTGCATGGGCTTGATGGCGGCCGCGGTGATCCTCAAATATTTTGCCGACAAAAATGGATGGGCCGGCTATGTGGAACCGGCGGTGAATAAAAAGCGGCATACCAGCAAGGTGATGTTGGCGATCATGGTGGTGGTGGCCCTTTACATTGGCAGCGTTCTTCGTCCCCAGATGCACGATCTGGACGCACAAAAGAAGGCCCAACCCGCCGACCAGCGGCTCCAGGTCCGGTTCGACAGTTATCACAGCCGGTTGGTCTGGCTGTATACGGTTAATATGCTTCTGGGCCTTTGCCTGTTTTATATTCACGGCAAGGAGATGGCCCGGTTTAAAGAGGGTTCCGGGGAATCCGGTGCCGGATAAGTTTCTTTCCTTTAATTCCATTCACCGCAGGACGATTTTTTTATTATTGATGGTCAGCCGTGCCCAGAATATTGTTCTTTGGATGCTTCTCGTTTTACTTTTAATTCCGGGGGTGCCGTCATGGAGCCAGGCGGAGGGGGGTTCGGAATCGGTGGATTCGAAGCAGGATTTTTCGGACATGGTCGAAATACCGGCCGGTTTGTTCAAGATGGGTTCGTCCTTCAGGGAAGTGACCCGGATTCTGGAAATGTGTACCCGGGTGGATAAAGCCTGCAGCCGTTGGTGGTTCAAGGATGAATTACCCCGTCATAATGTTTACCTGAACAAATACTGGATCGATATTTATGAGGTGACCAACGAAAAATACCTGGAGTTTGTGAAAGCCGCCGGCCATCGTCCGGCGCTGGATGACACCTGTGAAACCAAGGCCTGCTGGCAAGGTAATTTGTGGGCGGGCAAGAGTTTCCCTGATCAAATCCGTAACCAGCCGGTGAGTCAGGTGAACTGGTTCGCCGCCGTGGCCTACTGTAAATGGCGGGGCAAACGTCTGCCGACCGAGGCGGAATGGGAAAAAGCCGCGCGCGGGCCATTGGGAAACCTGTATCCGTGGGGCAACCGTCTGCCGCCCGGCAAGGCTACCTACCGCAGGAAGTGGCGGGGGGTTTCTACCATGACCGATGTCGGAAGCTATCCCGGCGGCGCTTCCGTTTATGGCGTGCATGACATGGCCGGAAACGTCTGGGAGTGGGTGGCCGACTGGTATGACCGGCAGTATTACAGCAAGAAAATAAACAAAAACCCGAAAGGACCTGAAATCGGACAATTCAAGGTGGTGCGCGGCGGATCGTGGGTGAACTATGAAGATACCCTGCACAGCGCATTCCGCCGCTGGAGCCGCCCCGAAGTCCTTTTCAACGACACCGGATTCAGGTGCGCCAGAGATTCCGTCGATGAAACCCAAACGAACCGATGAACTGACCGACCGCGAGAAAGCCCTGCTCGCCCCCTATCTGACGGACGTGGAGGCGAAGGTCTTTTCGCTGAAAAACCTCAATCCGGAGGTGATCGGCGCGGCTCTGGCGCGTTACAGCCGGGCTCCCACCGGTTTCAAGGAAACCGTGGTGCGCGAATTCCTCAATCCCGACGGGACGCCCAACGACGTCAAGGGCAGTGAGATGATCGACCGCGTCGTCAACAAGTTCGGCGATGAGTCGGTGGCGGAGCTGGCGGTCGCTCCCCTGTGCATCGAAGAAATCTCCAACCTGATGACGAAAATCATCGAGGACTGCCGGATCGGCGGTTCGCCCATCGAAGAATCCACGCGTTATGTGTTGTACGACCAGCAGAGGCAAGGGCGCTGGCGCTACGTTTGCCCGTCCAGCATCGAGGCTTCCGGTATGAAAGATGCCTTCGTAAAGACGATGGATTTTATTTTTGAGACCTACGCCTCCATGGTTGAACCGATGCAGGATCTATTCCGCAAACGCCTGCCGGCGGAACAATTTCAAATCGAAGTGGAACGCAATGGCAGCTCCCGCAAAGCCGCGTTGAACAATCTGGAGGACGATAACGAACGCAAGGCGCACCGCATCGCCTACGGCTTCACCATCCGCAGTGCCGCGTGTGACGTCATCCGGTGCATCCTGCCCGCGGCGACCCAGGCGAATCTCGGACTGGTCGGCAACGGCCGGTTTTTTTCCGGACTCATCTCCAAACTGCTCAGTCAGGATTTGCCGGAGGCGCGGGAGTTGGCCGTGAAAATAAAAGAGGCGCTCGACCCGCAGATTCCCACCTTCATCAAACGCGCCGCCAAAAGGGATTACCGGATCAAAATTGACCGCGCCATGCGGAACCTGTGTGATGACTTGTTCCGGGGGGTAGCGATCGATTCTTCGCCCGAGGTGGTGTTGTTGAAGGATAAGCATGAGGATTATTCGATCCATCTGCTGGCGTCGATGATCTTCCCCTACGTGCAGCATTCGACGGAGCAGATTCGCCGAATCGTTCGCGAGTTACCGGAAGATAAGCAGAAGGAAATTTTTGCGATTTACATCGGCGACCGCCAATCCAAACGCGACCGCCCGGGCCGCGCGCTGGAATACGGGTATCCCATCAACTTCGATATTGTCGCCGGGCTCGCCGAGTACCGCGATTTACAGAGGCACCGCATGCTGACCCAGCAGAGGCAGGACATGGGAGTTTTGCTCGGCTATTCGATCCCGGAGGAAATACAGGAAATCGGCAAGGGGCAAGTGGCGCAGGAATGTTTCGAGCGGGCGGAAAGTTTGTATTACGATCTGATCCGCGCCGGGATGCGCGCCGAAGCCCAATACGCTTCCCTGTTCAATCATTTCATCCGGTGGAACATGGGGATGAACCTGCGGGAGCTGGGCCACTTCACCGAACTGCGCACGCAACAGGCGGGACATCCCAAGTATCGCCGCGTCTGCCAGACCATGAGCAAGCTGTATCTGAAACGGCATCCGGGGATGGCGCCGGTACTGAAGTTTGTGGATCACAACGATTACGACCAGGGCATCACCCGCGCCGAACAGGAAGCCCGCACCGCCCGCAAAAGCCTCGCCTC
>CBDVDB010000282.1:0-3135 GCA_965372625.1 uncultured Nitrospinaceae bacterium | reverse complement strand
CGTTTCCCCCAGACGTATTTTCCCGGAAGCCATCTCCCGTCCACGGCCATTTTTCACTTATTTTATCCTGGGGTTCCATAACGCTTCGCAGGGTTTGATAGAAAGGGCGGTGCGCCACTACTGATGAAAGGACGTGATTTTACCCGAATTTTTCACGATATTCATTAAATCCTGCAGGGCCGATAATAGGCCCATGAGGGGGATTTTCTTTTACCTCGTCTTCAAACAAGTCCAACTGTATTCAAAAGACGGTTGAATTATTGGAAAGCGTTGTTAAAATTCAGTTCAATAATTTAAATGAATTCGAGTATCAAAAATTTTATGGATTTTAAAAATGTGCCGCTGGTCAATAAAAATATTCCTTGCTTTTGTAATCTCCCATGAATGATTCGCAACTCTGGCATACACTTGCAATAGAAAAAATTTTCGGGCAGTTGTCGACAACAAGTTCCGGTTTGTGCGCGGAAGAAGCGGAGCGCAGGCTGGGCGAGTACGGCCCGAACGAGCTTCCATCGGCCGATCAAATTTCTCCTTGGGCGGTTTTCGCCAACCAATTCAAAAATGTTCTGATAGTCATCCTGCTCATCGCCACTGCTATCTCTGCCTTTCTGGGGCAGATGATCGAGTCTATCGCGATTGCTGTCATTGTTCTGTTTGCGGTTTTACTCGGATTCATCCAGGAATATCGTGCGGAACGGGCTATCGAGGCGCTCAAGAAGATGGCGGCACTCGGAGCCCGGGTATTACGCGATGGTCATGAAGTGCAGATACCCGCGCGTGATTTGGTTCCCGGAGATGTGGTTTTACTGGGCGCGGGGGACAAGGTACCGGCCGACGCCCGTATGATCGAGGCCATCAACCTGAAAGCCGACGAATCGTCCCTCACCGGCGAATCGGTGCCTATCGAAAAACAATGCGCACCACTGGCCGGGGAAAAACTCCCGATTGGAGACCGCAACAACATGGTCTACTCCGGGACTGTTATGACCTATGGCCGGGGTAAAGCGGTGGTCGTGGCAACCGGGATGCTCACCGAGTTCGGAAAGATCACCGGGATGCTGAAAACGGTGCAAAAGAAAAAGACCCCTCTCCAGGAGAACCTGGATAGAGTCGGAAATATCCTGGCGGTCGCCACGTTGATAGTGGTATCGCTGATCGCACTCTTCGGGTTTTTGCGGGGGGCGCCGTTGCTGGAGATGTTCTTGTTCGGAGTAGCTCTTGGGGTGGCAGTGGTCCCCGAAGCCTTGCCGGCCGTGGTGACCATCTCCCTCGCCATCGGCGTTCAGCGCATGGCCCGGCGCAACGCGCTGATGAGGCACCTGCCGACCGTCGAAACACTCGGCAGTACCTCGGTGATCTGCTCAGACAAAACCGGCACCCTGACCCGGGACGAGATGACCGTCCGCGGGATTTGGATTGGCGGGCGACACATTCGTGTCACGGGGACGGGTTATGCACCCACAGGAACCTTCAGCGCCGGGCAGGAAAAGAATGAAATATTCGGTCCGCTGACGGAATTCCTGCGCGGGGCCACGCTCGCTTCCGACGCGCGCCTGGTCAATATCGATGGCGATTGGATCATCAAGGGCGACCCGACGGAAGGAGCCCTAGTGGTCGTGGCGGCCAAGGCCGGCCTTACCAAAGAATCGCTGGAGAGAGAATGGCCCCGCACCCACGAAATTCCTTTTACCTCCGAGCGTAAACGCATGACCACCCTTCATCAGGGACCGGATGAAACCGTAACGTATTCAAAAGGCGCCCCGGAAGTTATCATTGCGTCCTGCACGCGACAGCGAACTGCGGAAGGTGAGATTTCCCTGGATGAAAAAGGAGCCCGGGTGATTCTGGATGCCGCAAAGGCAATGACCACGGAGGCGCTTCGCGTTCTGGCGGTGGCTTGCAAAAGAACGGAATCGCTGAACGACGCGGAAAACGAAATGATATTTCTTGGTTTGGCGGGCATGATCGATCCACCCCGGCCCGAAGCCGCGGAGGCTATCAAAACCTGTGCCGCAGCGGGGATCCGGCCGGTCATGATTACCGGGGATCACCCGGGCACCGCGGAAGCGGTGGCACGCGAACTGGGTCTCCTGAAAACCGGTTTCGTGGTGACCGGACCCGAGTTGGAAATGATGTCAGACGCCGATTTTGAACAAAAAGTGGAAACGATTGAAGTTTACGCCCGCGTTTCTCCCGAACACAAGCTTCGTGTCGTGACCGCCCTGCAGAAAAAAGGCCATGTGGTGGCGATGACCGGAGACGGGGTGAACGACGCCCCCGCATTGAAAAAAGCGGATGTGGGAATCGCTATGGGAATTACCGGAACGGACGTCAGCCGGGAAGCTGCGGACATGACCTTGACCGATGACAACTTCGCTTCCATCGTCGGGGCCGTGGAAGAGGGTCGCGGCATCTTCGGCAATATCAAAAAATATTTAATGTATTTGCTGTCGTCGAACATCGGCGAGATCGGCCTCATCGCCGGGGCCGTTTTCCTGGGCCTGCCTCTGCCGTTGACCGCGGTCCAGATCCTTTATGTCAATCTGGCGACGGACGGCTTGCCGGCACTGGCTTTGTCGGTCGATCCTCCGGAAACGGATCTGATGCACAATCCGCCCAGGGATTCGAAAAGAGGAATTTTCACTCGTCCCGTCGTGTTTCTCATGCTGGTTGGCGGCCTCTGGTCCGGCCTGGTCAACCTGAGCCTGTTCATCTGGGTGCTGGAGTCAGGACGCGCTGTCGAGCAGGCGATGACCCTGACCTTTTTGTGTCTCATCCTGATCCAATTGTTAAAAGCCTATAATTTTCGCTCCGACCGCTATTCCGTGTTTCATAAGCCGTTTGCGAACAAATGGTTGAATCTGTCCGTCCTTTGGGAATTGACCCTGCTGAACCTGATTATTTACGTTCCTTTTTTGCAGCGTCTATTCGGCACGTACGGTTTAAGTGCGGCAGATTGGATCATCGTGATTGGGGTAGCGCTGACGATCGTTCCCATACTCGAAATGGGCAAATGGATGGTCCGCCGCGGCTGGCTCGGTCCGGTATCCTGATGTGCACTTGATCCTCTAACCTTCCAAAACCGCTTCCAGGAATCTTGATTCACTCTCTGAAACCAGAGGGTCGAGCAAGAGA
>CBDVDB010000281.1:0-3135 GCA_965372625.1 uncultured Nitrospinaceae bacterium | reverse complement strand
GACGGGTTTTTTTCAAGCATGACATCCAAAGGCTTCAGCTTATGGGCCAGTTTATGATAATCCTCCGGTGACATATTATTGAG
Source organism: uncultured Nitrospinaceae bacterium (assembly GCA_965372625.1). Taxonomy (GTDB): domain Bacteria; phylum Nitrospinota; class Nitrospinia; order Nitrospinales; family Nitrospinaceae; genus SZUA-226. The sequence goes on along the minus strand of CBDVDB010000281.1, from coordinate 3,052 downwards.
TTTGCCGTCCCGGTACTTGAATGGCTTGGTCGTCCTGGCAAATGCCTTGGTAAAAACATAGGTGGTTTGATCAGCGATAAGGTCCAAACCATCCATAGTTTGTCTGAAGAGGGATTTGATCTTTCCCGCCAGGCGAGTGAAAACACCTTCTCCTTGAGGATTCGTCTCCAGCTTTTTAAAGAAAGAAGTGTTTTCGATCAGGCGCTCCAGTTTTTCCGCGAGCGGACTGGATGCAGCAAGGCGTGGAACCTGCCGGGCTTTTTGATACAGGTCAAAAGCGCCGACCCATTTGCTGGAATTTTTGTAGGCTCTATAGTTGGCGTGAATGGCCTTGACCATTTCCCGGGTATCATCCGGCGTTCCCTGATAATCATAAATAAGATTCCGCCGGAGGACCATGTTTTCAAAATACTGGTACCAGCCCGAATCATAGTTATCCACGAGAATCAAAGCGGCCGCGAAGGAAATTTCAAACTCCCGCAAAAAACCCTGTCCTTTGTGGTCCGTGGGATTGATATGGTAAACATCCGCAATCACCTTTTCGAACACCGTACCGTCCACCGGGTCTTCCTCATATTCAACAACATTTCCCAATTCATCGAAGTACCGGACCACTCCCGTTTCAATATAGGATTCGCGTTGCGTTTGAATCCGGACATCCCTCTTTAAATCCATATGGAAGTATGGGCTGGACAGCAGGTCCAGCAGGGGACGCCGGATGTGATGGAAATACTGGGCTCCCATTTGTTGGATTTCGATCTGGTTTCTGGAGGCGATTTTTCCGTCGAAGGGTTCCTGAAATGTATCGTAATCTTGATAGGCCCGGTTCGCCCGGCCCAGCCAGGTTTCAGACTGCCCGGCCAACCTGATGAGTTCGGCAATTTTCTTTTCGGAGGCCTGAATATCCTGCGACAAGCTCTGGGAATGTCCGGGCGAGGAAACCGGTTTCATAGTTTCGAGCGGCTGTTTCCAAGGCCCGCAACCCGATACCAGTTGAAAACCCAGCAAAAATAAAAATCCCTTCTGTACGGCTTTCATGTTCTCTCCCCCTGAGCTTGCCCTGGAAAAAAATTCCATGGAAACCTCAAACCGGGTAGCCGCCCTCCCAAGGGCTTCCACCCCGGATATCGGGAATATGAACCCAAGTTTATTTTTTGTCAATGAATTTTTTACAAAATATTCAAAATTTTTTACTGGATGACAGGTAACTCATTAAAAATCAAATAGTTAAATTTTTTTGGAACAGAGATTCTTGAATAATACCCCCTGCAATCCGATAAAATAGGCTTAAACAGTTGATCTATAAGAATTTAATTGTGGGTCTTGGCGAAGGGAAGATTGTTCATCTGGATGCGATCCAGCTCCTGGCTACCGTTGGATTTCGGCCAGGGTTTTCTGGAATATTTCGGCCTGCGGGCCGCCCAAGCGGATGGCCTGGTGAATGGCCTGCAAGGCCTCCTCTTTACGGTCCAGCTCCATCAGCACATGGGCCAGATTGTTGTAAGCGGCTCCCATCCGGGGCGCGACCCGGACAGCGGAACGCAACGCTTGCTCGGCCCCTTGAAGATCGCCCAACGCATAACGGCTATTGCCGAGACCGATCCACGCGGCGCCGTTATGCGGCCAGCGTGCCGCCGCCTGAGTATAGGCCTGTCCGGCGGCTTGCCAGCGCCGGGTCTGCTCCAATCCCAGGACCGCTTTGAGGTAAACCTTTTCCTTGACCGTGGCGGGAAACTCCCCGGGGGCAAGGGTGATAATCCCCCAACGCCCCCACGGTTGCCAGGTCCGGGCAAACGCGTCGAGGGTCAGCACCTCTCTCTTCTTGACGCCGGAATGCAGAATGATTGCGCGTTGATCGAGATCGTAGCCGATGACCACCGCGTAATGCCAACTGGTCTGAACAAGAGAACTCAACCTCTGCAGAACGATGACGGGATGCCCTCCGGCCACTTCCTTTAAAATATCCTCGATGGAGTTTACCGGATAAGCGATGCGGCCATGACGGCGGGCGGCTCCGATCATGTCCGGGGGCAGGCTCCCTTCGCGGCTGGGGGTATACACCTCCGGTTTTAATTGTTCGGGGGTGATCGCCACGCCGGACCATTCCAATGTCATGGCCAGGGACGCGGGACCGCATTGATACTCCTCTTGAGGGTGGAACGGGACAGTGGTCAATTCAATAGTGCGGGGAATTTCGAGGGAGGCCGGTAACACCACTTTCGCAGGAGCGGTGGCGCACCCCACCCCCAGGAAACAGACCCAACAGCCCCACAGCCCAAACCGTAAGTATGATGGGTTCCATCCGGGCATCATTGAATATCAGAGAAGGAAGAAACAAACGGCCAGACATCCCAGGACGGCCAAAACCACGACGATCATGAAAATATAACCGGCGTCCCTATCCCCGGAAGCTCGCCAGAGAGGATCCCCGCCACTGGCGTACTGTTCGATTTGGTTGATGACGGAGGCCACTTCCTCATCGGTCATGGTGTTGACCCGGTTCATGGCTTCCGTTCCGGACACGCCGAACTCCTGAAACTGCGCCTGCACCTCCTGGCGGAGGACCAGGTTGGTCAGCTGTTCCCGGTTACTGGTATTTTGGGAAAAGGATTGCCGCGCATCCTGGGTGCTCAGCATTTCGGCCTGGGCGCAGGTGGGAACCCAGACCATGATGACCGCCAGAAAATACACACCGCATCGGGCGACTGATTTCCTGAGTGACATTTTATTATTTCCCGGATGTGAAAATTCGGATCGATCCGGCAGGCAGGGTCGCCCACCGGGCTTGCGGGCTGACCTTTTCTAACCTGAATCTCCAGAAAAAGCAACCGCAGAGTCTTTATTCGATTCCGGGTACCCGGCAATCAGGGCCAATGGGGGGGGGAGAAATTCTTTTTCGGGATCATTCCGCCTGAGCGGAAATAAACATGGATTGACCGAGGGTTTTGAAAAATTTCTGATACAGCTCGGAGTCTTCCACGGCGCGGATTTTGTATTGAATACTGGCGCGGACCATCAGCCGGGTTTTGCCTTTGGGGCGTATGGTCACGGT
>CBDVDB010000280.1:0-3152 GCA_965372625.1 uncultured Nitrospinaceae bacterium | reverse complement strand
GCTATCGATGGTCCCCTGGCACAATTCGGGGTTTGAAATTTGCTCCGGGCCTTGCTCAGAGCCTGTCGAAGAGGGACTTGATATTCCCCCTTCTTGAAGGGGGCTAGGGGGATTTGTCACCACAGAGAGCGCAGAGGACACAGAGACCAGCGTGACGCTGGACCCAAATTCTGAACTTTACCCAGGATGACAAATTAGATATGCCTTGTCATCCTTGTATGATTCTGAAGGGACGAAGAATCTGTGGTTTTTATTTTCTCTTTTTTTGTTCCGGATTTTTCCGATTTTATCCTGTGATCCTGTCCAATTTTTTAAGGTGAGGGGTTGCGGTTTTTACCCGCCGGTGAGTTGGGGGGCGCGGTAGGCGGGCAGGCGGTTGTAGAGGATCATTTTGGTTTCGGTGTCGAGGCGGCCGTGGTCCTTGAGATTGTAATACCGCTGGAACTTCGCCACGGCATCGGCGGTATGGCCGCCATAGCGCGGCGCGGGCAGGGCGTTGTAATAACCGAGCCGGTTCAACTGCCTCTGAAGCCACACGGCGGGCTCTCCCTTATATCCGATTTTCATGTTACCGGGCAGGCTTTCAAAATTTTTCCAGAGCACGATGGCCTTGTGCGTCCATAGCGAATCGAACAACGCCAGTGGAATTTCAAAAGTCTCGTTGGAACGGAACACTCCGACATCCCCCTTGAGTCCCACCAGCGCCAGGTAACGCGATCCCTTGCCCTCAGGCAGGCGAAGCTCCACCAGCGCGGGATAATTGAGCGTGGTCAGCCGGTTCAGGTTGCCATTCGATTCATAAACGGAAAGCCCGTAATCGGCCTTAAGAATTGCTTTGGCCTTCGGGGTCAGGGGAACGGTTTCTTTTTTGAAGGCACCCCACCGTTTCAACACCCAGCGCGCGGCTTCGATGCGGCTCTCACTGGTGGACAGAGCGGACAACTCCCGAATCAATTCCTCTTCCCGGGAAATCGTGATCGCTTTTAGTGATTCTTCCTGCGAAGGTGCGGAGAGGGCGCCCCCCGCTTCTGGCGCAAGCTCTTGAGCGGGATTACCCGTGGAAGCCAGAGTTCGTGTTTTGGGCGGCGCCTGCGGCACAAGTTTTCCCGGCTGAAACAAATTCAGCGGCGTACGCTCGATTCTTTGGGTGAGGTTGTTGGCATTTAACGCGGAAGCGGACTGCAAATCGTAATAATAATAAAATGCCGCCGCGGCCAACCCGGCCAGGGCCAACAGCAGGGTCATCCACTTTAAAACCCTGCTCCCCCTGGCAGATTTCGGCTGGATTTCTCCCAGCTCTTTCTCCGCCTGGCGAATGATCCGGCGGTCGATCTTTTTCACTCCCTCGAGATAGGCCACCGCCAATGCCTGGTCGGCCAGCCGGTTGATCAATCGCGGAAGGCCGCCGGAATACCGGAACGCCGCATCGGCGGCGGAGCGGTTGAACGCCACTTTGCCCTTGCCGCCCGACATGTTCAGGCGGTGTTGAATATAACCGTGAGTTTCTTCGACATTCAGCGGCACCAGATCCCATTGGGCGCTGATGCGCTGCTGCAGCAGATTCATCAGCGGTTGGCGCAGAATTCTGTTTAAATCCGGCTGGCCGAGTAAAACAATCTGAAGCAATTTTTCTTTTTCGGTTTCCATGTTGGACAGGATGCGCAATTCTTCAAGTGCCTCCGGCACCAGATTCTGCGCTTCGTCGACGACCACGGCGACGCCCCGTCCTTCATTTTTCATTTTGACGACGAAGCGCATCAGATGAAACAGTAATTCATTTTTGTTCCGGCTTTGCGAAGGCAGGCCGAATTCGGCGTTGATGTATTGCATCAGCTCCACTGTGTCGGCGCAGGGATGAAACAGATAGGCGAATTCGAATCCCGAATCCAGCTCCTTTAAAAAACTGCGGCACAGGGTGGTTTTGCCGGTGCCGCCCTCGCCCAGAATTTTCACAATCCCCCGGTTGTCTTTCAGCGCGAGGATCAGCTGGGCCAACACCTCCTTGTGGCGGGAGCTCAGGTAAAAAAATTTCGGATCGGGAGTAGACTCAAACGGTTTTTCACTCAACCCGAAAAATTCCAGATAACACCGGGCCTGCTGCCGTTTCTCGATCATCCCCTCCAATTCGGCTACCGCACGGGGAGGGGCCGCGCACTCGGCCGCATCGGTTTCCGGGGAATCTGCAACGATATTTATCTGATGATTGTATTGTTCGCGTTTTTCCGTGTCCGACAACAGGTTGTAGGCATCCTGCACCTGCTCGATCTGTTCGGTCAGCGACCCCTGCAGGGGCCCCGGTTTGGGGCGCTCCTCGGGATGGTCGAAATAGCGTATCCAGCCGAGGTACGATTGCTTGATCTCGCGCGGCGAGGCCTGGGGCGAAATTCCCAGGGCTTTGTAATGATCCGTTTGTTTAACCGAGGACACGGTGCATTCTCCGGAGAGGGGTTCATTCGAGAGGGTTCAACAACGGCGGTGTTTCGCCGCCTACCACTATACAAATAATGGAGGAAGCTGTAAACAAAAATAGCAGGATAATCCCTTATAAAACAGTGGAGTATCTCCGGGGATAAGTTTACAACCCCGGCCCCCTTTACAAGGGGGAGGGGCTTTTAAGCGGCCCGCGTCAGCGTGCCGCAAGTTGCCCCTGCGGTTAGCAGCGGAACGGTTAGGGTTTGATGTAGAGGTAGCCCTGTTCCTGGAGGTCGGCGATGCGTTTGACGGCGACCGGGTGCGCGGTGGGTTCGAACCCCGGCGTCAGTTTGTCCAGGGGCCGATTGAACAGTTTCATGGAAACCTGGCACATTTCCGGCTTCACGCCTATATCCAGCACGGTTTTCAGTTTGGCCTTGAGGGCCGGGTCGACCGTTTCCTTGTCGAACAGCATGAGGGCGGGTCCGTGCACCACCACTTTGATGTCGATTTTGTCCAGCCCGCCCTCTGCTTCGATATGTTTATTGATGAGCGCCAGGGCGTACTTGGCGACTCCGACATCGGAGCCGTCGATGTGATACAGCACTTTCAATTTTCCGTCGGGCGTGCGGTGGTTATCCGGTCCGGCCTGGGCCGCATGGGCAGAAAAAACCAAAACAGCCAGGGCGATCATTATCCATAAACGATTTTTAACGAGTCTCATTTGTGCCTCCAGTTTT
>CBDVDB010000279.1:0-3155 GCA_965372625.1 uncultured Nitrospinaceae bacterium | reverse complement strand
CGCCTGCTGAAGCTGATGGCGAAGGTGGCGAAAAAATGCATCCTGCTCGATACCTTCACCGCCCGTTACGCCGCCCTGCAAGGCAAGGACGCGCTCCAGTATTATCCCAATATCAGCGATGAAGCGCTGGATTTGCCGATCCTGCTGACCTCGCTGACGCAATCGGAGAAAAAGGACTACCGCCTGCCCGAAACGTTTCCTTATAAGGGTAAGCAACTCTCCCTGACCACCTTCCCCAGCCGCGCCCTTTTGGAAATCTGGTTTCAGATTCTGGGCCTGGATTTTAAATTTTTGGAGTGGCAGGACTATATTCAGAAACCCTGCCATTGGCGCGATTTGTGGACCCCGGAGCAGAAGCAGGCCTCCCACTGGGCCGACGTGTACGCCAGCGAAGTGCGCGTCTCCTACCGCTTAAGCCCTCCGAAGTGACCCGATGGAGTGAACTTTTTATTCCCGCTCCAAAACAAAACTCACATAATTTCAAACAGTTAAAATTCGGTCCCTTTATATTTACAATTACATTCTAAATGAATGTTTGCCAAGTGCCCTCGCCTGACTTATCCTGATCTAAACATTGAATAACAACGGGAATTTGGGTAGTCAACGGAATATCAGGAGGTGGCCAGGCCTCTCCAAAATCCGGACGATCTTGCTCTGGAGGGGCAGGGACTTTATTTCCCCCTATTTCAGGAAATTGGAACTATGAGACATCGATACCGCGTTATTGCCATCATTCTGATATGTGTTTTTTCATTCAGCAACAACCTGACCGCCGCTCCCAGAGCCAGCGCCGATTTGTTTCACGACCTCAGGGAATACACCCGGTATCTGGAATCCTCCACGAGCCTGTACAACGAATTAACGGAAATTTTCACCAAGGCTTCGGCTATCGACGATTTGAGTCAGGCGGTTTTGTCGGACGCCGTAAATGAGGAATCCGCCCTGGAACAAAAGCGCACGCTGTCCGCCGCCATTGAGCAGGATTTCAAAAACTCCAGCGCCAAACTGGACACCCTCTACCAACCCAACTTCAAAACGGACCGGTTCGCCTCGCAGGTCACGGAGTTCAACAGTTACCTGAAAGAATATTCCGCGACCATCCGGCAATCGCTTGATGACACTTATAATCTGTTCGAGGCGAGTTTGACCCGGGATCTGTCGGTGGTCAACCAGTTCGACCTGCTGTCGCGGAAAACGATCATTCGAGCCCTGGAGGGGGAAAACCAGTTGTTAAAACTGCGAATGGGGCAGTTGGAAAAAACCAATCCCTCGTATCATCTGTTCAAATCCATTGTTCATTCCAACCAGAGCCTGGTCTATCTGATCAAAGCCCGGATCACGGAAATGGAAACACCGGAAGTGACCGGGGTATCCAATTACGTTCCGGAGGACGGAGCTTCTTTCATTAAAATTGCTGGCATCGAACTGGACACTTCCAAAAAGGCCGTGGAAAAAGGCGCACTCTCTTTAAAAGACTGGGAGCGGGCCAACAAGTATAAATTTTCCATTTCCCAGGGTTTCATGACAATTTTCGAGTCCCTGGTCCAGTCGTTTGAAAACAGCTTCAAGGTGGAACTGAAAATCAACGATGCCTTTAAGACCATACTGAGCGAATACCCCGGGGACGACAGCTTTGATCAGATCAACGTTCAAATCGACACTCTGATCGATCAACGGATGAATCATCAATCCGACCGGATTCAGCTGGTGGCCGATATATCCGAACTCGGCAAAGCCATGAGTTCCCAACAATAAGGCAGTTTATTTCGGTTTGTAAACCCAGTGCGCCTCCACGGCGATTTTGTCGTGGAGGTAAACCCACAGCCACCGTTTGCCCGCTTCCCGCGTGAGCATCAGCGCCGCATCCTTGAACAGAATACCCGGATGTCCCTTTTTGAACGCCTTGTAGATGAGGGTGGAATATTTAACCGCGGTCCCGATCTTATATTTCCGCGCCAGGCCGGCCAACTGATTTTCCAGCGCCCAGTCCGCGGCGTCTTTCACTTTCAGCAGATGCGACAAGCGCAGCCTGAGCATTTTGTTGACGACCGGTTTGGTATTGAGGTTCACGATCTGTTCCGCAAACCGGGAAAAACCGATTAACAAGTCGTACAACCGGGCCTCATACACGGGCCGCTCCGCTTCCGGATGATGCACCCGGGCGATATCCCTCACCAATTGATTATACTTCCGGCGCGTCTCCTGCCAGCTCATGGACCCCAGATAAAACAGAATGTCGTTGCGCGACGCGTCCACCAGCTCCTGCACTTCCTCCGAGAATCCGGTTTCATGGAGTTCTTTTTGATCCGGCAGGGCGTCCATGCCCGCCAGAAGATCTTCCGGTGAGATATCCTCATCTTGTTCGTGATCACTGTAAACCCGGATGGCGGTTTCCCCCACCAGCAGGGTCCACCGGATGAGAAAAATTTTGAACACGATATCGTATAAAAAAAACACCGTCATTTTCAGGGACCAGAAAACCAGATCCAGCGCACGCAAAGCGGTATAGGCCCACTTGACGATCGGCACCAGCTTGCTGCGGCGCACGGCTTGAACGGTGGGCGTCCGCTCCAACTTTTGCTTTTTTTCCCACGCTTCCGACAGCCACACCAGATGACGCAGGCGGAAGCGCGTCCACTGCCGAATGCCTCTCAACCGGGTCAATTGCAGGATATGGGTTTTCATTTCGAGAAAGGCGTTCAGGATTTTTTCGATGCGCGCTTCCGCCAGCGGTTGAGCCGATTGCGGATAATGCAGTTGGGCGATTTCCTGCACCAGGCTCCGCGTATTTTCTATCAGGGACAAATCCGCCTCGTTCATCACCCACCGGCCGCGCAGGGTCTCGCACCGTTCCACCACCGCCTTCAGGCAATGGCGCTCTACAGGATCGGAGGTGGCGGCGGCCCGTTGTTTGAGGTCGCGCAACCGGGAGGTATTCAACCACCTGATTTGAAGGAGGCCGTAACCTTTGACCGTCAATACCGAAAGCACGAGAATCCCCAACGCTCCGGCCCCGAAAGCTAACCAATACAGATTGATCTCCATGAGCGTTGTGAATCCTTATTGAATCGATTTTGAAGTTCCGGGTTGTTCTGGCGGAAACCCGGTGCTATAGTTTTTAACGATCCAACTGCTCGGCGCAGGGCCAATTTCGC
>CBDVDB010000278.1:0-3174 GCA_965372625.1 uncultured Nitrospinaceae bacterium | reverse complement strand
CAGAGTGAGTTGGAGGGGATTCGCGAGGCGGGTCTATTTAAAGGAGAGCGTATTTTGTTGTCTCCCCAGCAGGCTCGTATTCAGACTGCTGACGGCGAGGCGCTCAATTTCTGCGCCAACAACTACCTGGGACTGGCCAATCACCCGGATTTGATTGCGGCGGGCAAGGAAGCGCTGGATCAATACGGTTTCGGCATGGCTTCGGTGCGCTTCATCTGCGGCACCAGCGAAATCCACAAAACACTCGAAAAAAGAGTCTCGGAGTTTTTGCAGACGGAGGACACGATACTGTACTCCTCGTGCTTCGACGCCAACGCCGGGCTGTTCGAGACACTCCTCACGGATAAGGACGCCATCATCAGCGACCGGCTCAACCATGCCAGCATCATCGATGGCGTCCGGCTGTGCAAGGCGGCGCGCTTTCGCTTCAATCACGCCGATATGGATCACCTGGAGACCCAGCTCAAACACGCGGCGGATAAACGCTTCAAAATGATCGCCACCGACGGGGTGTTCAGCATGGACGGGGACGTCGCCCCGCTGGGGGACATCTGCGATTTGGCGGAGAAGTACGGGGCCTGGGTGATGGTGGACGACTCCCACGCGACCGGGTTCTTCGGGCCGACGGGGCGCGGCAGTATCGAGCACCGGCAGGTCATGGGGCGGGTGGATATCGTCACCTCGACCTTCGGCAAGGCGCTGGGTGGCGCGTCGGGCGGGTTTACGGCGGGCCGGGGGGAGATCATCGAACTGCTCCGGCAGAGGTCGCGCCCCTACCTGTTCTCCAACTCCCTGTCGCCGGTGATCGCCGCTGTCACTGTAAAAGTGATCGATATGATAGACCAGAGCCCGCATCTGGTGCAGAAGCTCCGGGCCCATACCGCCTATTTCAGGGAGCGGATCACCGGCGCCGGATTCGATATCAGGGCGGGGGATCACCCCATTATCCCCATTATGCTGGGGGAGGCCCGGCTGGCCCACGATATGGCGGACCAGCTGCTCAATGAGGGCATTTACGTTATCGGCTTCAGCTATCCGGTGGTGCCCAAAGGTGAGGCGCGCATCCGCATTCAGATCTCCGCCGGCCACGAAACCCCCGATCTGGACCAGGCAGTGGCCGCATTTTCGAAGATTGGCGCCAGCCTGGGACTGATCTGACCCCATCCCAGCCACAGGCCGGAAATCCCGCTCATCCGGAAAAAAACAACCTGAGGTATTAATTTAAGCTGTAATTTCTGCTACAATCATTTTCCTGGAATTATCCTCGTATTTTAATAATTTCGCTTGATTTTCGCTCCTCAGCCGTCTTATGTAATAACAGGGTTCCGGGAACGGGACGGGAGAAAATTGCGGCCTGGCGGTAAAAGCCGGGGCCTGGATTTCTTCTTTAGGGACCCTGTGTAACTCATAGATTTTAAAAAAGTAATTTGAATGGAGTTTTTGCGGAAAGCCCAATCATTAAAGTATTGGTTTAAAAAAATATCAATTTCAGCGGTGAACCCTGCAAAAAAAATGTTTGTTTTATTATGTTTTGAATTTTTTTATCCGGCGTTGCGGTGACAATAATTTGTTTTTTTAAAAAAATATTTTTTTGTTTTAATTCTTGCATTTTGAGGAGCGTGTGAGAGGATTCAAACTCAACTCCCAACAATAACTTATTGAAACCTTTGAGTTGGGTGGTAGCTCCTTGACGGCAAAACACGCAGGCCCTATATTAGAATTAATTTTAACATCCGTTGGGGAAATTAAAAGGCAACCAGGACCGTCCCAGAAATAATCGCAGAATAACCAGTTTTGGAATTTTTCAAGCTGTTAAACGGATTATTTATAAAGGTTCTGGTTTTTTATTGTGTGAGATTCAGTCTTTTCAGGAAGTAATGGTTAACGAGAATCATTGATTGGCCAAAAAGACCTCATGAAATTTGAAAGGAGGCTCCCAATGACTAACAATAATTCAAATGGCAACGGAGCGAAGAAAACCAAATATCTGACCAAACTGGAGCAGGTTCCACAGTTGAGTCAGCGTGAAGTCAATAGACTGGAAGAGGTCAACGAGAAGTTCGTCTTCCGCACCAACGATTATTATCAATCGCTGATCGATTGGAGCGATCCGGAAGATCCCATCCGCCGCATCGTTATTCCCGACGTTCAGGAGCTGGACGACTGGGGCCGCCTGGACGCCTCCAATGAGGAATCCTATACCGTCGCCAAGGGCATCGAGCACAAATACGATTCCACCGCTCTGCTTTTGGTGAATGAAGTGTGCGCGGCGTATTGCCGGTTCTGTTTCCGCAAGCGTCTTTTCATGGACCAGAATGAAGAAGTCACCAAGGATATAAGCGATGGCTTGGAGTACATTCGGTCGCATCCCGAAATCAATAATGTTTTGTTGACCGGCGGCGATCCCCTCATTATGTCCACGTCCAAGCTGGAGCCGATCATCCAGAAGGTGCGCGAGGTGGATCATGTGAACATCATCCGCATCGGCACCAAGATACCGGCGTTCAATCCGATGCGGATTTACAACGATCCGTCGCTGGCGGCGATGTTCCGCAAGTACAGCACGCCGGAGAAGCGGATTTACGTGATGGCGCATTTCAACCATCCACGCGAGTTGACGCCCGAAGCGGTGCGCGGTCTGAGTTTTCTGTTGGAGGCGGGCGCCATTGTGGTCAACCAGACCCCGATGATCGCCGGCGTGAACGACGATCCTGATATTCTCGCCGAGATGTTCAACAAATTGTCCTATATCGGCGTACCTCCCTACTATGTATTCCAATGCCGGCCCACCCTGGGGAACCGCATTTACGTCACTCCCCTGGAAGAGGCGTATGAAATTTTTGAAGCGGCGCGCACCCGTTGTTCAGGACTTGCCAAACGGGCCCGCTTTGTGATGTCCCACGCTACCGGGAAAATCGAGATCGTTGGCTTGACGGAGAAGCATATTTACTTCAAGTACCTCCGCGCCGCTGATCCAGACAACGATGCCCGGTTCATGGTGTTCAAGCGCAACCCGGATGCTTACTGGTTTGACGGCTATACCGAGCTGGTGGATGAATATTCGCCGGTGGGCGAACCCGCGGGAATCGAGTCCGATTTCTTTTAATTTATTGAGTACATGTAAATCTTTCCTCAAGGTTCCATTTCCCAACGATTTTGGGAGTGGGGCCTTTT
>CBDVDB010000277.1:0-3181 GCA_965372625.1 uncultured Nitrospinaceae bacterium | reverse complement strand
CTTTGTTTTTTCCGATCACCACCGGCACGCGGTCCGCAATTATTACGGCCACCACCGCTCGCATGGCAAAAAGCACAAATGGAAACGCAAGCATGGCCGAGGTCACGGACCTCCCCGCTGGGCGAGGAAGGGCGGCCATATGCCTCCGGGAATTGCCATGCAGAGGATACCACACGATCTGGCTGAGCAGTTACCCCGCGCGCCGCACGGAACGCGATTTATTTTTTACAGCGACCATGTGCTGCTGGTGGACGAACACAGCCATGTGGTTCTGGATAGTATCAGCATTTCGGTAGGATTTTAATTTACAGGAATTATTTCTTTCCGAGCCCGGAGTATTTAAAAATATCGGACATGGCGTTCAGGAAGTTGGTTTGTTCCTGCGACTGCATGTCCTTTATTTTTTTCTCTTCATCAAAAATGTTGAGACGAATTTCCGGCGGGCGTCCCAAAAGATGAACCAGCGCCTGGGCGGTGTGTACCGGCGGGTGGCAGGTTCCTTCCTTGCAGACATAAGCCGTGGGCTGGCCTTTCACCGGACCCCGGCCCCCGGCCCAGGGAATTTCTTTTGCCATCTCCTCTCCCTGATAAACCACCGCCAGAAGGTTGGGACGATAATCCCGGTACAGAGTCTCCAGCATGTTCTGATATTCCTTGTCCTCCGGCGGGCCGGATAAAACCACTTCCACCGGGGACGACTCCATAAAATCCATGGCGGAAAGCAAACCGGTAAAAGCGGCCGGACGTTTTACCATGTCTCCTTGAAACGCCTGGACGGTCTTCCGGCCTTTCTCCTCGAATGAACGATTGCCGGTCAGCCGGCCCAATCGCAACAGCGCCAGAGCGGCCACGGCATTGGCGGAGGGCATCGCCTCATCCGCCGGATTCTTGAGGCGCGCCACCAGGGGTTCATGATTGTTTCCGGTCATGAAAAATCCACCGTCTTTAGCGTCCCAAAATTGTCCGATCATGACAATGGCCAGCATCTTGGCCCGCTTCAGCCATTGCGCATCAAATGACGCTTCATAGAGGCCCACCAACCCCTCCAATAGATATGCATAATCCTCCAGACAGCCTTTGAGCCGAACTTCTCCATCCTTGAACACGCGCAGCAGCACTCCGTCCAGCCACAGGGTATTCCAGATAAAGTCGGCACAGGTGACCGCTCGCCGGAGATACATCTCCTTGCGAAGCACCACAAATCCCCTGGCCAGGGCGGAAATCATCAACCCATTCCATCCGGCCAGAATTTTTTCATCACGGTGGGGCTGCGGCCTTTTATCCCGCGCCTCCAGCAGGGCCTTTTTGCCGCTTTTAATGATATGCCCGACTTCAAAAATGGGCATCCCCTCTGCTTCCGCGATTTGTTCCATAGAGCGTGTCACGCGCAGGACATTGCGCCGCTCAAAGTTTCCGGTGGGGGTGATGCCGTAAGCCATTGCGAACACCTTGGCGTGGCGCGGGCCCAGAAGGTCCAGCACCTCCTTCAACTCCCACGTGAAAAAGACTCCTTCCCGGCCTTCGGTATCGGCATCCTGGCTGGTATAGAACGCCCCCTCCGGGGAAGTCATCTCCCGTTGACCATATTCAAATATTTCCTCGGGGATTGCCTGGTAAATGTCCTGTTGCGTCGCCTGAAACGCGTCCAGATACAGCCGCGCCATGAGGGCGTTGTCGCACAGCATTTTCTCAAAGTGCGGGACGCCCCATTCCCGGTCCGTCGAATACCGGTGGAACCCGCCGCCCAACTGATCGTACAGCCCGCCCTCGGCCATGTGAGTGAGACTCTTGTCGGCCATCATCAGCACGTCACTTTTTTCCGACCTTACCCAATGGCGGAGCAGCAGAGTGTAGAGCATAGGCTCCGGGAATTTCATACCCGTCCCGAAACCCCCATAGCCTTCGTCAAAATTTTCGGTCAGCCATTGGACGGTATCGTTTATCAGAGCGTGGGCCGAGGTTTCTTGAGAAAGGCCGGGAGAAGACGCCGCATCGATTCTTCGGAGGATATCCCCGGACCGCTTTTGGACCTGCTCTTTCTGATTCCGGTATTCATCATGCGCCTGCTGGAGCACATCCCCGAAGCCGGGCTGGTGATTTCCCGGAACTGGAGGAAAATAAGTCCCACCCAAATAAGGTTTCTGATCCGGCGTCAGAAACAGGTTCAAGGGCCAGCCGCCCTGCCCGTTCATGGCGATCAGGGTGTTCATATAAATTGAATCGAGTTCGGGGCGCTCTTCCCGGTCCACCTTTATATTGACGAACAGTTCGTTCATTTGGCGGGCCAACTCCTCGTTGTCGAAACATTCGCGGGACATCACATGGCACCAGTGGCAGGCCGAATACCCGATACTGAGAAAAATCGGTTTGTCTTCCTGCCGGGCCTTGTCCAACGCCTCCGGCCCCCAGGGATACCAGTCCACCGGTTGATGCGCGTGCTGGATAAGATAGGGACTGATTTCCTTAGCCAGCCGGTTCTGATGTCTTTTTGATGCCATAAGAGTGGTAACCCTTTATGAAATGCTTTCCCTGGGTCGGGGATTCCCGAAGCATACCGAATAAGAGGAGATGAATAAAGTTTTTAATGCAAGGAAAGGCGGCAGGTGTCCGGTTTATTCATCGATCAAAACTTCGCGGCGCTGGTGATAAAATTCCCGGAAGCTTATGTAGGGATCGAGGGCGCCTTCTTTCAGCGCTTCGATATCATCGATGTAAAACGAGATTTCGTTAACCATCTCTTCGGAAGTGATTCCGGCGCCCGTGGTGAAATCCGGCACCAGCCAGAACAGGGGATTCATTAAAGCGTCCACCGCAAAGCCGACGCCATCTCTGACTGAAGAAGGCCCCAGGATCGGCAGTACCAGATAAGGCCCGGGAGATATTCCGTAGAATCCCAGAACCTGCCCAAAATCCTCTTTCACCGGCTTGATTTCAAATCCCTCATTCGCGACGTCCACCATGCACAAAAAACCCAGGGTGCAATTGATCAGAACGCGGCCGATTACGCGGCCCGCTTTATCGAACTTCAACTGGAGCAAACTGCTGACCAACCGGCCGGGAAAAGTAACCGTATGAAAAAGGTTTCGGATCATGATCCGGAAATTTTCCGCCAGAGAATCTTTGTAGGTTTGAGCCACCGGGCGCAGGAAGTATTCGTAAAAATGGTCATTGAACACATAAA
>CBDVDB010000276.1:0-3213 GCA_965372625.1 uncultured Nitrospinaceae bacterium | reverse complement strand
CGGGGCACCCGTCCAAACAACCCAAAAACAAAACCGCCGATGGTGGTGATGTCGCCATTAGGCAGTTCGCATTTAAAGGTCTCGTTGAATCCCGAAATACTGCAAGTGGCGGTCAGCCGGTACCGTTTTTCGGACATCTTGGTGATCGGGCTTTCCTCCTGGCGCATTTCGCTGTCTATTTCCCCCACCAGCTCTTCCAGGATGTCTTCCAGGGTGACCAGCCCGGAGATACTGCCGAATTCGTCCAGCACAATGGCGATATGACGCTTCATTTTTTTGAAATCCTGAAGCATGTCTTTGATTTTGCGGCTCTCCGGCACCGTTATGCAGGGCTTTAATAAACTTTTGAGATGGAATTGATCTTTCGTCTGCTGGCGGTGCCGGTTGAGCGCCTTGGTGAGGAGGATGCCTAAAATAGTTTCCCCATCTTCGTCATAAACCGGAACACGCGAATAGAAGTTTTCCAGAATTTTTGGCAGGATAACTTCCATGGTGTCATGCGCGTTCAGGGTGAACATGTCAATTTTCGGGGTCATCACGTCGGCCACCGTTTTTTCGCCGAATTCCATGACGTTGTGAATCAACTCGCTTTCCTCCGCGTCGATCACTCCCTCATCTTTCCCCAGCTTGACCATGCTGGTGAACTCTTCATCCGAAATCCGGGTATCTTTTGATTTGGGAAGAATACCGACCCAGGACATGACGATTTCGGCAAGCCGGGTAAACAGTTTCTGGATAGGATACACCAGTCGGTAAAATAAATTGAGTGGGCGGGCCGCGAACAGGGCGAACTTTTCAGCGAAATTCAGCGACAGGGATTTGGGAACGATCTCACCGAACATGAGAATGAGGAACGTGCCCACACCTATGGCGATGGCGAGACCGGCATTACCGAAGAGCTTGAGAGCGATCGAGGTAACCAGGGCGGAAATAGCGATATTGACCAGTTCGTTACCGATATAAATGGTAATGAGCAGTTCCCGCGGTTTTTCGAGGAGAATATTGATGAGTTGTCCACCCCGGCCTCGGGTTTCCTTCATGGAGGCGAGTTGAGCCCGATTCAGCGAAAAGAAAGCAGCCTCGCAGGCCGCAAAAAATGCTGAAAACCCCAAAAGGATACCGAGCAGAA
Organism: uncultured Nitrospinaceae bacterium; assembly: GCA_965372625.1. GTDB lineage: Bacteria > Nitrospinota > Nitrospinia > Nitrospinales > Nitrospinaceae > SZUA-226. The sequence goes on along the minus strand of CBDVDB010000276.1, from coordinate 2,084 downwards.
TGGACCGGGGTAATATTATGTCGTCCAAAAGTTGTATTTAGCTCCCAGTGTCGCTGAAACCTGCGGCCTGTTGCATGAAGTTGTCCGGGCTTAAAAGGGAAACTTATTGAAACTTCAGGATTTCCCTTTAAAGTGGTTGAACCCCATAGGCCCTTGAAGAACTTTGCTCCGGCCATCTTTCGATGTCAGGCGAATGCCTTTTTTAGCCGTGATCTCTCCAATTTGAGTCACAGGTTGGTCAACTTTAGTAATGGACTCTATACTTAAATTATTAACATCTTCAGGGCGCAATGTAAATAATAATTCATAATCTTCGCCCCCTCCCAGAGCCAATTCAAGGACGGATAACCCATTGATAAGGCTATATTTTGCAAGGGTTTTTGAGATAGGAATCGCGGCCTCCCACAGCTCTGCCCCGGCCCGGCTGGCCTTCAGGATATGCCCCAGATCCGGCGCCAATCCATCGCTGATATCGATCATCGCCGTCACTTTGTATTTGGACTGTGCCAGCCAGGCGGCGACCTCTACCCGGGGTTTGGGTTTCAAGTGTCGCTGGATAAATTGTTTCTTGTGAGTCTCCGGACCCTGCCATTTTTTTCGGGGGGATTGCAGGATTTTAAGACCCAGGGCGGAGTCTCCCAGGGTTCCCGTCACGAATATTTGATCTCCCGGCCGGGCTCCCGACCGGCTGAAAACTTTCTTTTTGAAGGTTTCTCCCAGCAGTGTCAGGTTGATGAACAGGTGCTTGGGAGAGGCGACCGTATCGCCCCCTACCAGAGCCACCTGGTATTTGCGGGAGGCCTGGTTGAGCCCTTTATAAAAGCGGTCCAGAAAATCCACCGAAAAGGATTTTGGAATACCCATCGCAATGACGGCAAACTTCGGCCGGCCTCCCATGGCGGCGACATCGCTGATATTGACCGCCAGGGTTTTCCATCCCAATTGCTCCGGGGTGTGGGTTTTTAAATTGAAATGAACCGTTTCCACCAAAGCATCGGTGGTCACCACCTGATAGTTCCCGTTATTCAGGGAGAGTACCGCGCAGTCATCCCCGATGCCTTGAATGACCTGGGGAGACTTGTATTTGAGCCGGGATTGAAACCGGGAAATGAGGCCGAATTCTCCTAAGTGTGAAAGGTCCATGGCAGGAGGGTTTTTAAATCCCTTTTTTGAAAAAGTCCCGAGCCATGGCATCAATGTCCAGCTTCTTATCGATTTGGATCGACAATTTGTCACCCACTTGAAATTGATGTTTTTGAAAATCCTCCAGGCTGAAGGTCATTTCAATTTCATTTTCAGTTTGCTGAACCCATATGGTGACATCGCGTTCTGTTTCGGCTTTATTGGGCGGGACGGTGGTGTGAGTGATTTCACCTTCCAGTTGAATCATAGTTCAGTTTCCTTTTCCTCAGGTAAACAAACAGGTTTTATTGATTTTCCATTATTTGAGAGAAATATGCCAATGAATTGTCGCGGGAACTCACGGGAGTTTAAGCAAAAAAACTCCCCCCCGGTTGCCCAGGGGGGAATTTAAAAGGATAAACAATGATTTTGACAGGATCACTCCTGCATGCGAAAGTCTCTGGAATAATACGAAACCAGATCTTTCACGGACAAAATTCCGACGATTTTATCTTCCTCTGTTACGGCCAAATGGCGGATTTTTTGATCATGCATAAACCGGTTCGCCTCTTCGATTGGGAGATAGCGGTCCATCGATTGGATGGGTGCCATAATATCAGAAACCTTGATTTCTTCCGGGTCCCCGCCTTTCGCCAGTATTTTCCGGGTCAGCTCCCTTTCGGTAATAATGCCAATGTCATCTCCATATTTCTCAATAATCAAGCTGCCGACATGATTGGCGTCCATCAAAATGGCTGCGTCTTGAACGGAAGCTTCCGAATCAACCCTTAAAACCGGGGAGGACATGAATTCCCCCAATTCTTCCATCGTATCCATAAAACCCCCTTTTTATATTTGGAATATGCCCCCCTGATTCAGGTGGACATTATTGATTTCATTATTTTGGATGGTCGGCAGGGCTTTCGGGATTCAATTAATCAAAAAATTTTGACAGGATAACT
>CBDVDB010000275.1:0-3215 GCA_965372625.1 uncultured Nitrospinaceae bacterium | reverse complement strand
CTCTTTGCCACTTTGCTTTCTTTAGCCCTTTATTTGTTCCATTCGAACATGTTCAACCTGTTGGAGTTTAAGGCTTATGACCTGAAGGTTTCCGCGAGAGGAACCCGCAGTCTTTCTGATCAGGTGGTGATTGTTGCCGTCGATGAAAAAAGTCTGGCGCGGGAGGGGCGGTGGCCCTGGCCCAGAACCCGTCTTGCGGATTTGGTTGACAAGCTTTCCGAATCAAGAGCGGCGGCCATCGGATTGGATATGTTTTTTCCTGAAAAGGATATTTATATCCCTTTATCGCATGTTAAAGGTGAAATTGAAAAAAAGAAATTCAAGGATTGGGATTCGAAAAAACTTGCCCGCTGGCTGGATGAGGTAGGAGATGCCGACGCGCGGTTTGCCCAAGCCATGGAGCGCTCCGAACGAACGGTGTTGGGTTTTTTCGTATTTTCCTCTAAAGAACAGACGAAGGGGGTTTTCCACGAAATCGGTCAAAAAGAATTAGATCTCCTTGATTTTTCTCAATACTCCATGATTCAAATGGCCAATGCTGATGATAAAAGCGCACCGCTGCGTTCGATTTATGCCGTAGGGATTAATTTGCCGGTTTTGATGAATGCCGCCAATAGCGCCGGATTTGTTTCATTTATTCCCGACCAGGACGGAGTGCTCCGGTGGGTGCCCCTGGTTCAGTCCTATCACGAATATGTGTTTCCCCCGCTAAGCTTGCAATTGCTCAAGGAAGCGACAAAGCTTAATTCCCTGGTGCGTGTCGATACAAACAGGGTGAGTGAAATCAAACTGGGAGAGCGGTCCATTCCCATAAATGCGCAAGGTGATTTTTTAATTAATTTTTATGGCCCTGATAATACTTTCAAACAGATTTCCGCGACGGATGTATTATCGGGAGCCGTTGGCGCGGCGGAACTGGAAGGTAAAATCGTAATTGTAGGGGCCACCGCAACCGCCACTCATGATTTGCACACCACACCTTACGGCCCTCTGACCCCGGGAGTGGAAGTCCACGCCACGATCATAGAAAATTTCCTGCAGGCAGATTATCTGCAACGCCCGGCCTGGATTCCTTTGCTGGACATGGGAATGATCGTAGGCACCGGTTTGCTCCTGGGTATCATTTCCCTGTATTTCCGCGCTTATGGTATGGCGGTTCTGCTTGCGGCGGGGATTGGCGGATATCTGGCTGTGGATTTCTATCTTTTTACGCAAAAGGGATGGTGGATACACACGGTTTATCCCGTGCTTTCCCAATTGTGGGTCTATTTCGCCATCACCCTGTACCGGTTTGCTTTTGAGGAAAAGGAAAGACGGTTTATCAAAAGCGCGTTCAGTCAGTATCTCGCCCCGGCGGTGGTCGACCGGTTGGTGGAAAATCCCCAACTCCTCAAACTGGGCGGCGAGCGGAAAGTGATCACCGCATTCTTTTCCGATGTCGCCGGTTTCTCCTCCATCGCCGAGCAATTGCAAGCCGAGGAACTGGTGGAACTGCTGAATATTTACCTGACCGATATGGCCGAAATCATCCTGAGCTATGAGGGCACGGTGGATAAATATGAAGGGGATGCCATCATCGCTTTTTTTGGCGCGCCCATCGATTTTAAAGACCACGCCACCCGAACCTGCTTTGCTGCCATCGATATGCAGAAGCGGCTGGCTGAGCTCCGGAAACAATGGAAGCGCGACGGCAAGCATGAGCTGTTTATGAGAATCGGCATCAACACCGGGCAGGTGGTGGTGGGGAATATGGGATCGGTGGATCGAATGGATTATACGATGATGGGGGATTCGGTTAACCTGGCCTCCCGCCTGGAGGGCGTCAACAAGCAGTACCAGACCTATACCATGATCAGTGAATTCACCTACGAGATGGCGAAGGATGAGATCGAAGTGCGGGAATTGGATTCCATCCGTGTGATCGGAAAAAAAGAACCGGTCAAAATCTACGAGCTTCTGGGCAAAAAAGGTGAAATGGATGACTTTATCCGCCTCATTCTGCCTCATTTCCGGGAGGGGCTGGGTCACTACAAAAGCAAAAATTGGGAGGAAGGCATTAATTGTTTTGAAAAGGCGTTGAACCTTTTTGAGGACGACGGCCCGTCGTTGACTTATTTTGAACGCTGCATCACCTTTCAAATCCATCCTCCGCCCCCGGACTGGGATGGGGTGTTTGCCATGAGAACCAAGTAGGAAGGATGCCGTATGAATTTTGGCGAGTATCTGGTACAGCAAAATATCATTCAGGAGACGGATCTCGACCACGCGCTGGCGATCCAGAAAACCGACCGGGTGCCGCTGGGACAACTGGCTCTGCAAAAGGGACTGATTGACAACAAACACCTGTTCCGGATTCTGTCCCGCCAGAGAAGGCCGGAGGATAGAAATAAAAACTTCGGCACTCTGGCCATAGCGATGGGGTATCTGGATCAGGAACAGGTGGACAGCCTGCTGGAACAGCAAACCCACACTAACCGGCTGCTGGGAGAAATTCTGGTATTCCTGAAGCTGGTGTCCCAAATGAAGTTGATCAAGGCTTTGAAAAAATTTCGGGCGCAAAATAAAGGCAATTAAAATTTCGGGTGAGCCGGAGATAAAGCTTCCCCGTCCGGTATTGGGTATAATAATCGTTGTTCATTTGTGGCGGTTCCATTCAGTCAACCGGGATTTTAAAATTACCAGCGGAGGTACTCCGCCAAGGAGAAGACATTGAAACATAAAAAAGAGATGGGCAAAGCCCTGGGACGCGTTCCGAGCGGCCTGTTTGTGATAACGGCAAAACATAAAGATAAAGAAGACGCGGTGCTGGCCAGTTGGGTCAACCAGTGTTCGTTCGATCCGCCCGCCGTAACGGTGGCGTTGGCGGTAACGCGGCCGGCGCGGCTTTTGGTGGAAGCGTCACAATCATTCATCCTGAACGTGTTGGGGAAAGACTCCAAAGATCTGATGAAACACTTCTTCAAATCCCTGGCACCCGGCGCTTCGATATTTGACGGCCTGAAGGTGGCCAAGGGTTTTCACGATATCAAGGTTCTGAAGGACGCCGTGGCTTGCATGGAATGCGAGGTGCGCGGCCAGACAACGTTTGGGGATCACGTGGTGTACGTGGGAGAAATCGTCAGCGGCAAAATGCTGAAAGGGGGCGACCCTTATTTTCACATCCGCGACAACGGGTTCAATTATTGAGAGAGGTCTGGGTCAGCCCCAGCCGAGCA
>CBDVDB010000274.1:0-3220 GCA_965372625.1 uncultured Nitrospinaceae bacterium | reverse complement strand
CAAAGATTTTGATTATAGGCCGGGGTTCCCGCCAATATCAAACCGTTTTTAATCGTTCCACCTCATTTAAAACCGAGGCCTCGGCCTCCCCCGCCAGATGCTCTTCGAACAGGCGAAACGCCTCCCGGCCCATCAACTCGCCCAGCGCCCAGACGGCGTGGGAGCGGATCAACGGCTCCGGGTCGGACAGCGCCCGGGTGAGGACGGGAACGGCTTCCCGCCGGCCGGAATTGCCCAGCGCCACCGCCACATTGCGGAGCAGTCCCCTCCGTTTGATGCGCTTCACCGGGCTTTTGCGGAAGCGGGCGCTAAAACCCTCGTCATCCAACTGCATCAGCTCGATCAGTTTCGTGACCCCCTCCCGCGCCTGAAACGCGGGCTCCTCCGTGGCCACGGCGTAGGAGTTCCACGGGCAGACGATCTGGCAGTCGTCGCATCCATAGATGCGATTGCCCAGGGCCTTGCGGTATTCATGGGGAATCGGCCCCTTGAGCTCGATCGTCAAATAGGAGATACATTTGCGGGAATCAAGGACGTAGGGGGCAACGATGGCCCCAGTCGGGCAGATATCGATACAGGCCGTGCAGGTGCCGCAATGGTCCTGCGCCTCCCCGGAAAGCGGCAGTGCCACGTCCACCAGAATTTCGGAGAGGAAATAGTACGATCCCACCCCCTGGGTGAGCAGGTTGGTATGCTTGCCGATCCACCCCAGCCCGGCCCTCTGGGCCAGCGGTTTTTCGAGCACGGGCCCGGTATCCACATAGCTTTTGGTGGCGCAACCGGGAAACTCCCCGGCGATACAGGCTTCCAGCTCCCGCAGGCGGGGCTGGATGAGGTCGTGATAATCCAGGTCCCAGGCGTAGTTGGAAATATCGCCGGTGGCCGAATCCTCCAGAAAATCGAGGGTTCGGGGCGTGGTGAAGTAGTTGGTGCTGAGGCAGATGACGCTTTTCACGCCGGGCAGAACTAAATCGAGGTCCAGCCGTTTGGCCTCGCCGCGCTTGATATAATGCATCTCCCCGTCGAAATGTTGGGCGAGCCACTGTTGCAACCGCTCCCCGGCCTCACCCACATCGGGCGGAGCCACGCCGAACCCCCAAAATCCCAATTCCAGGGCTTTGCGGCGGATGATCTTCAGTTTTCCCCGGGTTGCCTTGCTTTCAGCCATTTGAAATATTATTGATAAGAACAGGGGACTCTGCTAGGGTGCCCGTTCGGCACCTTAACCAGCCCAACTCCAATGAATAAAACAGGTTACATCTATCACCCCTTGTACCTGGAGCACGCTACCGGCCAGCATCCGGAAAATTCCGGGCGGCTGGTAGCAATCCAAAAGCACCTGCAGGGTTCCGATATTTACAGCCAATTGCAACTGCACGAGCCGCGCCCGGCTACGGTAGACGAGATCGGTCTCAACCACGCCGCGGGTTATGTCGAATCCGTGCAACAGCAATGCGAGGGCGGAGCCGGCAGCCTGGACCCGGACACTACCGTTTGTTCAAAATCCTACGAGGCGGCCCTGCTCAGCACCGGCGCGGGACTCACGGCCGTGGATCTGGTGGTGGACGGCGCCTGCGACAACGTGTTCTGCGCGGTGCGCCCGCCGGGCCACCATGCCGAGCATGACCGGTCGATGGGATTCTGCCTGTTCAATAATGTCGCCATCGCCGCCGATTATGCCATCGAAAAAAAAGGTCTCGACCGCGTGTTCATTTTCGACTGGGACGTGCATCACGGCAACGGCACCCAGCACTCGTTTTACTCGAAGAGTAACGTGTATTACAGCAGTGTCCACCAGTACCCGTTTTATCCGGGGACCGGAGCGGCCGAAGAAACCGGCACCGGCGACGGCCTGGGCGCCACGCTCAATTTTCCCCTGCGGGCTTTTTCCCGCGACGAGGACTATCTGGCTCTCGTCCAGGACAAACTGATCCCGGAAATGATCCGGTTCAAGCCGGACCTTATCATTTTATCCGCCGGGTTCGACGCGCATGCGGACGACCCGTTGGCGCAGATGGAGGTCTCGACCGAATGCTACGGCGCCATGACGCAAATGATCGTCACCGCCGCTGATGAAATTTGCGGAGGCCGCCTGATCTCCATGCTGGAGGGCGGTTACGATCCGAACGCGCTGGCCGGCTCGGTCCACGCGCATTTGAAAAATTTGATATTATAAATAATTTTCTTAAGAGTTTACCATGTTGCAACAACATCTACGACAGCTCACCGATAAAGTCATCGAAGCCCTCAACGTGGGGACGATGGAGATGGTCAATTTGCGCCAGACGCTCCTGACTCCCGACTTTATCCTGATCGGCATTCTGGAGCAACAGGATTCGCAGATCGTCAAACTGCTGGAGACCTATTATCCCGAAGATAAAAAGCTGGCGCGGAAAATTGTCGACCGTCTGTTCGATCTGCAGGAGGGGGAAACCAAGCACGAGGAGCAACAGATTCAGCAAATCCACCTCGCCAAGGAAACCGACACCCTGTTCGAAATCGCCATGGAAGAGGCGAAAAAACTGGGCGACCGGTATGTCAGCATCGGGGCGATGTTTTTGGCCCTGTTCGATTCGCGCGTGGGGCGGACGGCGGACACTCTGCAGGAGTTCGGGTTGCGATACAACAAGGTCAAGGAAGACCTGGAGATCATGCGCGGCGGCATCAACATCGACGAAAAAGACGGCGAAGGCAAAATGGACGTGTTGAGCCAGTACACAACCGACCTCACCGACATGGCGCGGCGTGGGGAACTCGACCCCGTCATCGGCCGCGAAAAGGAAATCCACCGGGTCATCCAAATCCTGTCCCGGCGCAAAAAGAACAATCCGGTGTTGATCGGCGAACCGGGGGTGGGCAAAACCGTGATCGTCGACGGACTGGCGCAAAAAATCGTGAAAGCGGAAGTGCCGCATTCACTCTTAAACAAGAAGGTGAAAGTTCTGGAAATGTCCGAGATCATCGCCGGCGCTAAAATGCGCGGCGAGTTTGAAGAGCGCATGAAGGCGGTGAAAGACGAAATCACCCGCGCCCACGGCAGTATCATCCTGTTCATCGACGAATTGCACACGATCGTGAGCGCCGGCGCGGGAGCGGGCGGCGTCGACGCCTCCAACATGCTGAAAGCCGCGCTGGCCAAGGGGCAACTGCAATGCATCGGCGCCACCACGCTGGACGATTACAAGAAAAGTATCGAGGAAGACAAGGCCCTCGCCCGCCG